>UQPL01000111.1:0-6201 GCA_900542895.1 uncultured Collinsella sp.
TCGCAGCGCCCGCCACTCACATTAAAGGAGAAACGACCCGGCGAGTAGCCGCGCGCCTTCGACTCCGGCGTACTCGCAAACAGCGCGCGAAGATCATCCCACAGGCCGATATAGGTAGCAGGGTTGGAACGCGGCGTGCGGCCAATCGGCGACTGGTCGATATCAATAACCTTATCGATACACTCGATGCCCTCGATTTTTTTATACGGACCCACAGGGCGCGTCGAACGGTGAATAGCATTCGTAAGGGCAGGCGCAATGGTGTCGGTAACCAGGGAGCTCTTGCCCGATCCCGACACGCCGGTAACAACCGTAAGCGTACCAAACTCGATCTTGGCGGTAACGTTTTTGAGGTTGTTGGCTCGAGCGCCCGTAATTTTAAGGCAGCCGCGACCGGGCTTGCGCCGTTCATCAGGCACCCGAATCATTCGTTTGCCGGTCAGATAAGCGCCCGTCATCGACTCAGGACACGCCATGATATCAGCAGGCGTTCCCGCCGCGACTACGTGTCCGCCGTTGACACCGGCGCCGGGCCCCATGTCGATCACGTAGTCGGCGGCACGGATTGTATCCTCGTCGTGTTCGACAACGATAACGGTATTGCCGATATCGCGCAGGCGCTCGAGCGTCTTGATCAGGCGCTCGTTGTCACGCTGATGAAGACCGATCGAGGGCTCGTCCAGAATATAGAGCACGCCCATGAGACCCGCGCCGATCTGCGTTGCCAAGCGAATACGCTGTGCCTCGCCACCGGAAAGCGTCGCCGAGGCGCGATCGAGTGTCAGATAGTCGAGTCCAACATCGACCAGAAAACGCAGGCGCTCCAGAATTTCCTTGACGATACGGCCGCCGATAAACTGTTGGCGCTCGGTGAGTTCCAGGCCCTCAAAAAACTCGAGCGATTCACGGCACGACAGGCAACAAACTTCGTAAATGGACTTGCCGCCCACGGTGACGGCGAGCATCTCAGGGCGCAAACGAGCGCCGTGGCAAGTCGAGCACGGCTCCTCGCGAATGTACTTCTCCAGGCGCGCCTTGGTGTTCTCGTTCGTCGTCTCGGTATAGCGTTCGTACAGGATGTTGCGAACGCCCGAAAACTTGGTATCCCACTGGCTGCGACGTCCGTCGAGCTTTTGGTAGTCGACCGAGATCTTCGTATCGCCCAGGCCATCCAAGAATGCACGACGCACGCGAGGGGGCAAGTCCTCCCACGGCGTATCGGCGCTCACCTTAAAGTGTTTGCAGACCGCAGCAAAAATCTGCGGATAGTAGTTCGAATTGCCAAACAGGCTACCAAAGACTCCGTCGGCAATGGACTTCGAGGGGTCCTCGATCAGCGCCTCGGCATCAACGGTTTTCTTAAAGCCCAGGCCGTCGCACTCAGGACATGCGCCATAGGGAGCGTTAAACGAAAAATCACGCGGCTGAAGATCGTCAATGGAGTGTCCATGCTCCGGGCACGCCAAGGCCAACGAATACTCCAGAAGCTCGCCCTCGGTCCCCTCGGGAGCATCACGATCGGGCAGCATGTACACGTTTACATTGCCGTGAGCCAGCGCGGTCGCCTGCTCAACAGACTCGGCGATACGGCCCAGAGAATTCTCACGGATCACGATGCGATCGACCACGACCTCGATATCGTGCTTGAATTTCTTATCCAGATCGATCGGATCGTCGAGCGAGCGCACTTCACCGTCGACACGCACGCGGCTAAAGCCCTCGGCGCGAAGGTCCTCAAACAGTTTGGTGTACTCGCCTTTTCGCCCGCGCACCACCGGTGCCAGCACAAACGCGCGGCGGCCCTCCCCCGCCGCCAAGACCTTGTCGGCAACCTGGTCGGTCGTCTGGCGCTCAATGACGCGGCCGCATTCGGGACAGTGCGGGGTGCCCACACGGGCGAACAGCAGGCGCAGATAGTCATAAATCTCGGTTACGGTGCCAACCGTCGAGCGAGGGTTTTTAGACGTCGTCTTTTGGTCGATCGACACCGCCGGCGAAAGGCCGTCGATTGAATCCAAGTCGGGTTTGTCCATCTGGCCCAAGAACTGGCGCGCATAGCTCGAAAGACTCTCGACGTATCGACGCTGGCCCTCGGCATAGATAGTGTCAAATGCCAGCGAACTCTTGCCCGAGCCAGAAAGACCGGTAATGACCACGAGTTGGTCACGCGGAATGGAAACATCGATATCACGGAGGTTGTGCTCACGAGCGCCGCGAATAACGATAGAAGAATCAGACATGGAAGCTCCTTGCCTCCTATTGCATCGAATCATACTGTCGATGAGTTTAGCGCACTCGACGCGCACAGATGTTCGTAATACAAGATTCGCAGACCTTTAGCTTTGCGTATCGGGTGCTTTGTTTCTCGAAATGCCATGGAAAGGTTACAGTAATCTAATACTGAACTTAATTTGCTGTAACAGAGGAACGTCCATGACCGAAGATATCCCCCTTGAAATCACTTCGAGCGACATGGCCAATCTGCCCATATTCATCGCCGTCCTTATCGTGGCCACCGTCGTCGTGCGCGTGTATTTTTCAATCAAACACAATGAAAAGCCGCCCATTGCCCGCGTCTTTTGGTGCGCGACGCTCCTCATCCCGCTCGGCGTGGTAGCTGCATGGATTACGAATCAATTGCTCGTAAATGAGGACAGTTCCCTATGGGTCCTTTCTTATTCGGCGCTCGGTGCTGCCGCCGTCATACTTCTTGTCGAACCCTTGGTTTCGGGACTTATCGACCAAACCGATCTTGTGACGGGAACGGTTGCCTGCATTTGCCGTGACATCCTTGTCATCGCCGCTGTTTCAGCGCTCTCGTTCGTTTCACTCGAAATTGCCTGTAACGAAACGTTCTATCGCATTCCCGCCAACTCATTCGGGTTTTCCGTCGGGCTGCTCGCGACGGTTCTGCTCTCCCTTTATTTGCTGGGACAGCGTCATGGAGGCTTCATGGCCCTCGTGCCCGTCGCCTGTTGCATCCTTGGCATTGCCGAGCACTTCGTCATAACGTTTAAAGGCGAGGCCATCCTGCCAAGCGATATCTTGGCCCTTGGCACCGCAATGGAAGTGAGCGAGGGATACGAGTTTACCTTTACCGCCGGAATCGTAACCTCTCTCGCCCTGCTAGAGATTTCCCTGGGGCTTCTTTCGCTTATCCGACCGAGAAAGCTCCGTACGCCCACCCATGTCTTCCCCGCAATCGCCGCTAACCTCTGCGCTTTTCTGCTAGTGACCGTTGTGGGGCTCTCGGGCTTTTCCAACATCGACTTGGAGCAGGCGCTGAATTTTGGATTTGACCGTTGGCAGCCCATCACCACGTACGCGTCTCAGGGTTTTATCACTTCGTTCACCGAAATGGTCAACGAGTTGCCCATTGAGAAGCCCGAAGACTATACGCCCGATGAGGCGCAGAGCATCGAGCAGGAGCTCGCCGCCACCTACGACAGCACGTATGGCTCGAGCGAGCAGCGCGCGGCGGCCGTTGCCCAGTTCAATGAAATCAAGCCGACGATTGTTGCCGTCATGAACGAGAGTTTTAGCGACCTTTCGTGCTTTGAGCAGCTCCAGGCGGCCGGGTACACCGGCCCCGCATTCTACAACTCGCTTCCCGACACACTTGTTCGCGGCACCATGCTCGCTTCGGTCACCGGTGGCGGAACGGCAAACTCCGAATTCGAATTTTTGACCGGAGCGACAACGGCCTTTGTCGGATTAGGCAAGATCCCCTATCAGCTGTATCAGATGAATGGCGTCAACAGCCTGGCAAAGGACCTTAAGGAGCTTGGGTATACCGCTACCGCTATGCACCCGCAAAACCCCGTCAACTACCATCGAGATAAAATCTATCAGCAGTTGGGCTTTGGAGACTTTCTTTCAATCGGCGATTTCGAAGGTGCGCCCTGTTACCATGCCGGCGTATGCGACTACGCCACCTACGACAAGATACTCGACCTGCTTAGAACCGACGAAGCCCCGCAGTTCATCTTCGATGTCACGATGCAAAATCACGGCGGCTACGACTATGGCACCGTTCCCGCCGAGGAGCTGACAAACTATTGGGTCGAGGGAGCCAGCGAGGGTGCCAATAGCGCGCTCAACACCTATCTTACCTGCATCAACGCATCCGACCGGGACCTCGAGTACTTTATCAACGAGCTCCGCAATATCGGCAGACCGGTTGTCCTTGTCTTTTTTGGCGACCATCAGCCGAGCGCCGCAACGACTCTCAACGACGAGCTGTACCCTCAGGAAGATACGGCAAGCCACGCTTTCCGTATCTATCAGTCGACATATTTCGTCTGGGCTAACTATGAAATCGCCGGCAATACCGAGCTCAACGTCTACGACACCGTCGGGGCAAACGAGATTGCAGCCATTACCCTTAATAAGATCGGCGCCCCGCTCACCGACTATCAAAAGGCTCTGCTTGCAACAAGGTCAGATGTGCCCACCATCAATGTCGCCGGCTACCTTGGTGCCGACGGGCTGCGCTACGACTTGGAATCTGAAGACAGCCCATACGCCTCGACGATCGACAAGCTGCAGCGCATGCAATACCTCGAGTTCGCCAGCAAAGTTCAGTAAGCCCGCCCATTCGCTTGGACCCATCGTATTGCAAGCACGCTCGGCCCAAATGCATCGTAAATGGCTCCCGCTCGCAAACGAGGGTACAATGACGCTCGTGTCACATCACGGGGCCCCGGCCCCAACATATACAAAGGAGTCATACATGGGTTGCGAGCACGCACAGGCCGCCGGCGGACAAACATCGCCGTCGCAATTTGAGGAGAACACGCTGTCCGAGGTCAAACGCGTCATCGCCGTACTTTCCGGCAAGGGCGGTGTCGGCAAGTCGTTTGTCACCGGTGCCATCGCCACCGAGCTTGCCCGTCACGGCCACAAGGTCGGCGTCCTCGATGCCGACATCACCGGTCCCTCCATCCCCAAGATGTTCGGTATGAGCGGACGCCACGTCCATGCCCTTGGCAACCTTATGCTGCCTGAAATCTCCGAGCACGGCGTCAAGGTCATGAGCTCCAACCTGCTGCTCCAAAACGAGACCGACCCCGTCCTTTGGCGCGGTCCGGTCATCGCAGGCGCCATTAGGCAGTTCTGGAGCGAGACCTCATGGGGCCCCATCGACTACCTGCTGGTCGACATGCCTCCGGGAACAGGCGATGTCGCGCTCACCGTCTTCCAGTCGCTGCCCGTCGACGGCATCGTCATCGTCACGAGCCCGCAGGATCTGGTCTCGATGATCGTCGCCAAGGCGGTCAACATGGCCGAGAAGATGAACGTCCCCATTCTGGGCATTGTCGAGAACATGAGCTATATCGAGTGCCCCGACTGCGGCAAGAAGATCGAGGTCTTTAGCAAGAGCAAGCTCCCCGAGGTCGCAGAGCGCTATAACCTCGACATCTTGGGCCAGCTTCCCATTAATCCGGCACTCGCCGAGGCCTGCGATAAGGGCGAGGTCGAGACCGCGCTGCCCGATGGCATGTTGCCCAAGGCAGTCTCTGCCGTCGAGGCTATTACCCCGCACGAGACCGACGAGGCCTAAGTGAACACGAGCGCCTTCTATGACGTCCTGGTAATCGGCGGCGGGGCTTCAGGCCTCGCCGCCGCCATTACGGCCGCACGCGCTGGCAAAAGCGTCTGCATCGTTGAGCGCGATGTCGCCTGCGGCCTTAAGCTCCTTGCGACCGGTAACGGCCGCTGCAACCTCTCCAACGAATCGATTGATCCTCAGCGGTATAACCACCCCGCATTCGTCGAATCCGTCATGGGCCCCCAGCCCGAACAAGAGCTTATGGGTTTCTTCTCCTCGCTGGGCATCATGACAACCTCCGAGGAAGGCCGACTGTACCCGCGCTCCCTTCGCGCCGAATCGGTGCGCGACGCGCTTCTCAATGTTTGCGACCGCCTGGGTATCACCTTAATCTGCGGAGCCAACGTTGCCTCGGCACACAAAACTTCCGAAGGCTGGGCACTCCAAATAGACCGTCCAGCGCGGGCGCTCAAGGCAAAAAAGCACGACGACCGAAAATCGGAGCTCCGCTCGCTTCGGAAAGCGCTCGCCGATGTCCCTCGCAAGAACGAGGCCCTGCAGGCACATGCCGTAATTATCGCCACGGGCGGCAACCCCACCGGTATCTGTCTCTTATACACATCTCCGAGCCCACGAGACATGCGCAGATC
>UQPL01000112.1:0-6192 GCA_900542895.1 uncultured Collinsella sp.
CGAGATCTGCGCATGTCTCGTGGGCTCGGAGATGTGTATAAGAGACAGGGTTAATTTTGGTAGGTTTTATCTGGTGAAACAGTAAAGGCCTCGGCTCGTTTGGTGCGAGCCGAGGCCTTTTGCGTTGGGCGGTTGCTGTCGGTGGTGAACTAGAACAGGAAGCCGATGGCGATGAGGGCGATGCTGACGATGAGCACGGCGATGTCCAGGCCCTTGATGGGGTAGCGCTTGTACGAGCTGGCGCGCGTACGCAGATAGAAGCCGCGCTGTTCTGCCGCCAAGGCTGTGGCATCGGTCTTGCCCACGCTCGAGATGAGCAGTGGCACACACAGCGGCAGCATGAGCTTAAGCTTCTTGATGGGGTTCTTGGTGTCGTACTCGACGCCGCGTGCGGTCTGCGCCTCCATGATGGCGTTCATCTCCTGACCAAACACCGGCACAAAGCGCAGCGCCGTGGTAAAGGTGAAGGCATAGCGATACGGTACGTGCAGCACCTCGACGCAGGCGTTGGCAAGGTCGTTGAGCTTGGTCACCATGAGCATGAGGATGAGTGGTAGCGCCACACCCAGCAGGCGCAGGCAGGCCTTTGATCCTGTGATGAGGCCCGTGTCGGTGATAAAGCCCCACACCACGTTGCCATCGCGCATAAAGGCCAGCTGGAGCACCAGCATGATAAGCGCGAGCGGAATCAGCAACTTGAGCAGCGAGAACAGACGGTTGACGACGCCGGCATAGGCACCCAGCGCAAGGGTGAGTGCCAAAAAGCCTAGCAGCGCCACGTAGGAGTCGGACAAGAAGATGCCGACGATGATGGCGGCGGCGAGGCCCAGTTTGACGACGGGGTTCAGGCGATGCAGTAGCGTATCGCCCGGCATGTAGTCGATGACGTTAACCACGGTGGACCATCTCCTTGGTAATTCGAACGACATCGGTGACCTCGCTCACCTGCGCAAAAGCGGGCGAGACGGAAGATGCCAGACGGCGCGAGAGTTCAATAACCTGGGGAGGCTCCACGTAGGCACGCCGCATGAGATCGATGTTCGAGAATAGCTCGTGCGTGCGGCCGCGGTCGAGGATGCGACCGTCGGCCATTACCACAATGCGCTCGGCAAAATCCGAGACGACTTCCATATCGTGGCAGACCATGATGACGGCGCAACCGCGCTCGGCCATGGTGCGCACCGTTTCCATGACGGTCATGCACTCGCGGTAGTCAAGGCCGCTCGTGGGCTCGTCGAGCACGACGATCTTGGGCTCAACCACTACGACGGAGGCAAGCGCCACCATTTGTCGCTGACCGCGCGAGAGCGAGAAGGGCGCCTCGTCGGCCGGCAAGCCAAAGCGGTCGATGACGAGCTGGGCGCGACGCAGAGCCTCGGCACGGTCGATGCCGGCAAGCTCCAGGCCAAAGGCGACCTCGTTGAGCACGGTGTCCTTGCAGATCTGGCGGTCGGGGTTTTGGAAGAGGGTCGCGACCTCGCGAGCGATGCGGCTCGTGGGAACGGCTGCGGTATCCAGTCCCGTGACGCGCACGCTGCCCGAGGCGGGCTTAAGCAGGCCTGTGAGCAGCTTGGTGAGCGTGGTCTTGCCGGCACCGTTCTGGCCGACGATGCCCACGAGCTCGCCGGGATAGAGGGTCAGGTTGAGGTCGTGGACGGCGGCGCCGCCATTGGGATAGGCAAACTCAACATGGTCGAAGGTGAGTACGGGCTCGGCGTCCTTGGCATGAGGGCGCAACGACGGTGCATGCGGGGAACCGGCGGGCGCCTGGGCTTCGATGACCGCGTGTACGGGGTCGACGATGTCCGAAATCAGGCGCTCGGCCTCATCGACATCCAAGCAAGGGGTGCCGCTTACCAGGCCATCGGTTTGGAGGCTATTGAAGATACGCGTGACGCGAGGGCAGTCGACGCCGATGGCACGGAGCTCGTCGGTATGCGCGAAGACCTCGTGTGGCTCGCCCTGCAGCGCGATTTCGCCATGGTTGAGCACGAGCACGCGGTTGCAGTACTCTGAGAGCAGGGCGACCTTTTGCTCAACGACGACGATGGTGATTCCAAGTGCGCGGTTTGCCTCACGCAGCGTCTCGAAAACCAACGTGGAGCTGGCGGGGTCGAGTGCCGCGGTGGGCTCGTCGAGAACCAAGACGCGCGGACGCATGGCGAGGATGGCGGCGATGGCTACCTTTTGCTTCTGTCCGCCCGAGAGGGTGGCGATCTCGCGGGCGCGCAGGTCGCTGATGCCGACGGTCTCGAGCGTTTCGCTCACGCGCTGCTCGATCTGGTCGTGGGGAACGCCAAAGTTCTCGAGGCCAAAGAGCATCTCGTCCTCGACGACCGAGGCGACCATCTGCGTGTCGATATCCTGCAGCACACTGCCGACGATTTGCGACACGTCGGTGAGCGAGACTTCGCAGGTGTCGTGGCCGTCGACCATGACGGACCCAAAGAACGTGCCGGTGTAGTGGTGGGGCACGGCACCCGACAGGCAGGCGGCAAGCGTAGACTTGCCGGCGCCTGAGGGCCCGATGATGCCGATGAAATCTCCCTTGTTCACGCTGAGCGAGATGTGGCTGAGCGCCTGCTCGGTCTGCGTGCCATAGGAGAACGAGACATCGTCGACGTTGATGATCGTTTCCATGGATACCTTTCATAGTCATTGGGGACGTTCTTTAATGACTAGTCGTTTAAGAACGTCCCCAAAAGCTAGTCGTTTGGGACAGTCTTTGATGGTGAAGCACGGAGACGGCTTTACGAGGGGCCCCAGGTTGGCGCGAAAGAGGAGCGAAGCGTACTTGGGTACGCGAGCGACGAATGAACGCCAAGATGGGGTGGCTCGTAAAGCCGAGCGGGTTAGTTGAGCCTAAGGGCCTTCTGAATGGGCAGGTAGAGGGCGCCGACCAGAATGGCGTTAAAGACGGCGGTCATGGCGACGACGGGCAGCATGGCGGCGGCGAGCTCGCCTACCACGCCGAGCATGGCCATCTTGATGATCATGAAGATGACGCCGGAGACAAAGGTGGTCAGGAAGGTTGCGACAATGGCGATCGCGGGCTTGACCTGACCGTTCTTGCCGGCGGCGTTGACGATGCCGGCCATGAGCATGGCGGCGATGCCTTCGGCGGCAAAATCGACAAAGGGCGAAGTGGTGGTGATCTGGATCACGGCAGCCGAGATGAGGCCAATGACGAGCGCCTGACCGATGTTGGGGCGAACGACCAGGATGGTGAGGCAGAAGGCCGAGATGATGAACTCGGGGCTGATCATGCCGCCCGAGATGCCCGAGATGGCCTTACCGACGGTGAAGTTGAGGATGAAGCCGGCGGCAAGCAGGATGGCGAGCAGGACGAGGGCGCGGACATCGAGTTTGCCGCGGTCGGCGGTCTGGACGGTGCGGGGCTGGGCGGCGGTGGTGTTCTGAGACATGGTGAAAATCCTTTCGGAAGGGGAGTGCAAGAGAAAAGCGGAGGCGCGTGATGCGAATGCGATCGGGCTCGAGATAGAAAAAGGCCCCCGGTCGAAACCGGAGGCCTTCCAATCACCTAGAGCGCAAAAACAGGCATGAGAGACTCACTGTCGACCGATCGTATTCGCATCACGCCACCACCAGTTGTTGAGAGACGTCATCGTGTCCTTCATATTGGTGACTCCTTTCGTGATGCCATGGCGCGGTCGCACCTAGTTGCTGTTGCGCTGCACTATAGCACAGCGAAGTGTGTGCGGGGGAATCTTTTTTGAAAAGATTTCAGGCGGGTTTCCCGTCGGTCAATAAGAGCGGGCTAAGCGGGTGAGGTGACTCATGTGCCCCGCCCGCTCAGCTAGGACATGAGGGTCTTAGGCCTTCTTGCGACGATAGATCACGTAGGCGCAGACACCGATGATGACGACGGCGCCAACGGCCATGGCGGCCATGTTGTTGCCCTCGGACTTCTCCTCGGCGGCCTCTTCCTCTTCGGCCTCGGGCTCGGCCACGTCCTCATCGGAAAGGGCCTCGTCGGCGTAGGTGATGGACTCGACCAGGCAGTCGTTGTCAGCATCGTAGTCACTCGGGACGAACTCCTCGGAGAAATCGCCCTCCTTGAGGTAGTCGCGCATCTCCTCGAGCATGGCCTTGCACTTAACATAGGTGTTCTTGGTTGCAGCCTTGCCGGCCTTGTTGGCCAGGGCGGTACGGGCCTCGGTGCCTTCTTCGGCCTGCATGGCCTCGTCGACGGTCAGGTTCTGCTCGATGAGTTCCTTCTGCAGGGCGTCGAGATAGGCGCGGACGCCGGTGGCGCAGTGGTCGCGGTTCTCATAGGCGAGCGTGTTGATGTCCATGAGGACGTAGTTGATGGAGTTCTTGGGCTCCTCGTTGTTCACGACGTCTTCCTCTTCGCAGTGATCGAAGGAGACATCCTGATCGCTGAAGTAGGGGCTGACCTCGGTGAGCAGTGCGGAGTAGAAGGGGATGGCGACGGAGAATTCGGCGTTGGAGAGCATCTCCCACTGAATGGTCGCGATCTCGGGGTCCATGCCCTGACGGATCTGGAAGGTGTGGATCTCGGTGTTGCGGTTGGAGCCGATGGCATAGGCGCCGTCGGTGTTGGCGTTGAGGCCGGCGACATTCTCGCCGCGAGCGGCGAAGGAACGAATCATCTCAAAGGTGTTCCAGTCGGACTTGCCGGGCTGGAAGAACAGCGGCTGCATCTCGTGGACCAGGGCGCCGGTCGTGGCGCGAGCCTCTTCGCGCTCGTCCTTGACGATCTCGTAGTCGGTGCCCTCGGCAAGCGGAGCCATGAAGTAATCACGACCCTGGATATAGCGCGACCACTGGTGCATACCGGCCTCGCTAATCTCCTCGCCGTAGGTCTTGGCGACGTCGAACTTGCCGTCGGTGTACTCGGCAAAGCCCTTCTCCTTAGGCATGGACTCGATGCCTTCGGAATGGAGACAGTTCTCGGTGTCATCGAGGTCGACGTTATAGGTGAGGTTGCCGATGTTGGGGTTGAGCGAGGCGATGTCATCGGCGAGCTTCATAGCAATCCACTGATGGCCGGAAAGCGCGGCGAACAACCAGGTCTCGGTGCTGTCGGCGATGATGATCTGGTCGTTGGAGCAGACGCCCTGCTCGTCGATCAGGCTGCCGATGAGCTCGACGCCCTCGCGGGCCGTGGCGCTCTCGCCCAGGATGACGCTGGCATAGCTGTATTCGCCAATGCCAGTCTCCTCGGTGATGGGGTCGGCCTCTTCGGCCTTCTCGTTATAGGAGGTGCTCAGCGTGGCAGAGCAGGAGACGCCCTTCTCGTTGATGCCTGCCTCGGAATATGCGTCGTAGCGATCTTCCCACTGCGAGGGGTTGTCGCGAACGAAGGTGTAGCGGTAGGTTGCGCCCTTGGACTTGTACTCAAAACCGGACTCGACCGAGGTGTACTCGTTGCCGTCCTTGTGTGCGGGCTCAATGCCAAAGTGCTTGACATAGCGCGGACCGAAGTCCTCGGAACGGCCGTAGTACGTGTTGCCGTCTGCCGTGAGCTTGCTGCCCATGTAGATCTGGGTGCAGGCGAGTGCCGAAGTCGGCATGGCCATGATGGCCGTTGCTCCAAACGCAAGGCCGCAGCCGAGCTTTTTGAGCGTGTTGACAGGATGAGTAAACCTCATAATCCCTCCCAACCGTTGAAACCCCGCGGAACCGTGCAGGATTTCAGCTAATAAATACATCTATTAGCCTATAGGAAGTCTCAATAGTATTCATCTATTTCGATGAAATACTCGATGAGCGTCCTAAAATATGCGATGAGCGGACAAGAATACTCATTATCTAGCTTTATTTAAATAAAGACGCCCTGCAATTACTGTACCTGAATAAAGCGCCTTGCACGGGGCACAAAGAAAAATCCCCCGCTGTCGTGCAAATGCATAAACAACAGGGGAGACGATAATTGGATGAATATCATACCAATGTGGAATTACTTCTTCCGGCGGTGGATCACGTTAATCGCATAGCCGACGAGCATGGCCAGAACAATGACGATAAAGCCGAGCAGGGGATTGTCGTTCATGGGGTCCTCCTATTTTCCGAGCGGGGAGAATTCGTCGACGATGAGGTCGAGGCATTGCGGAAGCGCGCGGGCTCCAAAGACGCCCGAGTTGCTGGAGATGATCTCGCCATCGAACTGCATGCCCAGCGACGGCGTGCAGGTGATTTTGGCTTCCT
>UQPL01000113.1:0-6179 GCA_900542895.1 uncultured Collinsella sp.
CCTCATTGAAAGGACGGTGCACGAGCATGCCCGTGCGTAAACTCACCAGCGAGCAGAGACTCTCGCGCGCCATCGACATCATGGAGGCCCTCTACGCCGCCGGCGAGAGCGGCATGACACGAGCCGAGATTTGCGGCCGCTTTGACATCACAAGGGTGTCGCTCGACGAGATTCTCGAGATCGTCTCGACGCTCGCGGACCGAGAATCGGGCGCGCGCATCATCTGCGAATGCCGCGGCGAGCGTGTGGTCCTCACCGGCGACGCCGGGCGTGTTCTACCGTTGCGCCTGAGTGCCGCCGAGGGCGCTGTGCTCAACCACGAACTTGAATCGTTGGGGATCGAGCCACAGACGGCAGCCCGGATTCGGCATGCTCTTCTACCCGAAGAGCTCGGCTATAACCAGCGCGTCTTTGACACCGTCAACCACGGGTCGCACTGGCAGCAGCTGAGCTGCGCCATTCAGGACGGCGTTCGCTGCCGCATCTCGTATCGCTCGATGGACGATGCACGGCCACGCGAGCGTCTGGTCGACCCCTTGCGCATTACGGCAAACGGCGACCAAACATACCTGATTGCCTGGGACATCGCGGTCGATGAGCAGCGCACCTATCGCATGGATAAAATCGAGGGACTCGCCTTGACGGAAGACTCCGTCGTGCCTCACACACCGGACGCCGCATCCCTCCACGATTCCCTTGCCCGGACGCAGCGTAGCGCAAAGCTCTTGATGCCATTCGATATGGCGGAGCATCTGGACTGGGCCGGCATCACCCTAATCGAGCGCAGCGGGGCAGACATGGCAACGGTAACCGTGCATTACGGCTCCGAGCGTTGGCTACTGAGCCAGGTAATCGCAGCGGGCGGAGCCATCCGCATCTTGGATGACCCCGCCCTGTCAAAGCGCCTGTGCGATATGGCAAAAACCCTCGTCTGTCCGCTTTAGCGCCGCCGCTCGTGGCGTGCGCGCCACAGTTGCAGATAGTGCCCGATCTGCGCCGATTCGATGCGCTGGTAGGAGCTCGTGGGCAGCGACGTTAAGAACTTCTTTCCGTAGCCCTTCGTCACCAGGCGCGGGTCGGCCAGAATCAACACGCCGCAATCGGTCGACGAGCGGATAAGGCGGCCGGCCGCCTGCTTAACCTCGAGCACCGCCTCGGGCAGCGAATAGCGCGCCCAAGCGCGGTCTTCGCGCAGGTTGCGCTCGCACGAGAGCGGGTCCGTGGGGCTCGAGAACGGCAGCTTGGGAATGATGACGCAACGCAGCGTCTCGCCGCTGGCGTCAAACCCCTCCCAGAAGGCCTTAAGCGCAAAAAGCGACGAGGTCGGCTCGTTGATAAACCGGTCGCGCAGGCGACGAGGAGATGAGTTGCGCTGCTGGCAGTTGAGCTCCAGACCCGCACGGGCCATCTTGGGCTCAACGCGGGCGTACAGGTCTTCCATGTCGCGCCGATTGGTGAACAGTGTGAGCACCGATCCGCCCATGGCAAGATGGGCGTCGACCAGCACGCGCTCGAGCGCCGTAAGATAGCTCTCGCGATCGCGCGGATCGGGGATATCGCCCGCAACGACTACAGCCATGTTCGAATCGAAGTCGTAGCTCGAGTCCAAGTGCAACGATGAGGATGTTGAAGCACCGATGCGATCGAGACCGACCGCGTGGTTAAAGTGTTCAAAGCTTTTGGACACCGTCATGGTCGCCGAGGCAAAGATAGCCGTGTGAACCTCGGGCAGCCACTCGGTTGCCAAGGCCTCGCCAATGTCGATGCGCTCTGCGGTCATTGACTCTCCGCCGGCACGCAGCCTGCGATTGACTTGCAGCGAATACACGTAGTGTTCATCGGTGCCATCAATGATGAGCTTGAGGTTCTCGGCCAGCTCGTGCAGGCGGCGCGAAATATCGCCCAGGTCGACAACAACCTCGGGCTTGTCGGCGGCGACGGCTTGCACCAGCGCGTCGACGCTCTTGTCAGCTTGTTCCAATGCGTCGATGGCAGTGTAGGCCGACTGTAAGAAATCATGCCAGTCGTCAGATTCGCGCAGCTCGGGGCCAATCCATAGATTGGCATTGTCATAACCCCCACGGGCACGGCTGCCGAGCTCGCGAACGCCATCGAACACGTCGGCGATTGCCATGCTCGCGCGCGCAACCGTCGACGTCGCCTTGGCAGTAAGGCCCAAATAGAGCGTAGAGCCCTCGGAGGTTGCCAAATCACGGGAGACCTGGCTTAGCGCACCGGTGCTCGAGCCACCCAGGCGCTCAAACAGAACGCGTGATTCGTCCGCCGACACCACGCGCGCCCACTGACGGCGCGCCTCGCGCTCGATAGAATGAGCCTCGTCGATTACCCAATGACGAATCGGAGGCAAAATCCTGCCCTCGGCCGCAACATTGCGGAACAGCAGGGAATGGTTGGTGACCACCACATCGGCATGCGCCGCACGACGGCGAGCGCCGTGGACCAAACATTTATCAGGGAAAAACGGGCAGAGGCGGCGAGCACACTCGCGCGAGGCCGTCGTAAAGTCGGGGCGGTTGACGCTGCGCCACCGAATGCCAAGCGAGTCGAGGTCGCCATCGGCTGATTGGCAGACGTACGCCATAATGACCGCGACCGCCGTGAGCGTGTCCGCCGGATCGCGCTTGGTGGTAATCTCGACCTGGCCTCGGCTCATGCGCTCAAGCTTGCGCAGGCACGGATAGTGGTCATACCCCTTGAGAGCGCAAAATGACAGACCACCGTCCAGTTGCTCGGCAAGTTTTGGCAGCTCATGGTACATGAGCTGGTCTGCAAGATTGTTCGATTTGGTCGCAATACCAACCGTGATGTTGTTACGGCGTGCCGCCTCGGCAAAAGGCACCAGATAGGCCATCGATTTGCCGACGCCTGTGCCCGCCTCAATTACACGATGAGTGCCCGTGACCAGCGCATCGCGGACCTCGAGCGCCATCGCGATCTGCTCATCACGCGGCTCGTAAGTGGGATACATGCGATTGACCAGGCCACCTGGCGCATAGTCTGCCTCAATCTCCTCACGACTCGGCATCTTGAGGACCGGCAGTTCGTCGGCGTCCACCCGATCGTCGGCGCGATCGGCCTTGAGAACGTCAGTACGAGCGGCGCTGAGAGAGAAGATAGAACCAGGGTTCTGCCCTGCCAAGAATGAGAAGATAGGACGATAGGACCAAGGCACATCCGGATGCATGTCGGCTAGGCGCGCCATGAGGCCCTGGGGCAAGTCGGTGAGCGCCACGAGCAACACGCGCCATACACCACACAGGGCGTCGACGTCGGCATTGGCACGGTGTGATACCGAGTCACAGCCAAACAGATCGGCCATAAAAGACAGCTTGTGCGAGGCCAGGCGCGGAAGCGCGATGCGCGACAGCGCCAGCGAATCGATCCAAATATCGCTCACGTTGACGCCGCCTTTGACCGACTCGATAAATGAGCGATCGAACGTGGCGTTATGTGCGATCACCGGGCAACCACCGACAAAATCGGCGAGAGCGGCCACGGCCTCAACGGCCGACGGGGCATCTGCCACATCGGCATTTGTAATGCTCGTGAGCTCGGTAATCTCGGCGGGAATCAGCTGTTTGGGATGCACGAAGGTATCGAAGCGGTCGACGACCTCGCGGCCCGAAAGGCGGGCCGCCGAGATCTCGATCAGCTCATTGTCCTGCACCGAAAGACCCGTGGTCTCGGTATCGAGGACGATCACATCTTCCTCGATAAGGCCGAAGGACTGTGTTTTGGCGCGCTCGGCAAGCGTGGCATAGGAGTCGATGACAAACTGCGGCGTTCCTGACGAAACCGCGTCCTCGATTAGCATGCAATGCCCGCTCGACGAAGGCCCATACGGATCAGGCTGTCACAGACCTGCGGGAACGTCATGTCGTCGGTGTGGCGGATCTCATCCGGATACAGCGACGTATCGGTCATGCCGGGAATGGTATTGGTCTCGAGGATGACGGGGCCGTCCTCACTCACAATAAAGTCGCTGCGTGAGATACCCAGGCAACCGAGGGCCTTGTGAGCAGCGCAGGCAAGCTCCTGAGCGCGAGTGTAATTCTCGGGTGAAATCTGCGCCGGAATGCGATGGATGTCCGTAGGGTCGACATACTTCACGTCCAGATCGTAGAACTCGCAGTCCTTGGGCTTACGAATCTCGACAATCGGCAGAGCGCGCACGTCGTCCTCGCCGTACACGCCGACGGTGATCTCGGTACCCTCGATGCACTTCTCGACCAGCACTTTGTCGCCGTACTCAAACGCCTTGGCGATTGCCGCGGGCAGCTCGGAGGGCTCATGGACCAGGGAAATGCCATAGCTGGAACCGTTGACGGCCGGCTTCACAAAGCAGCGCTCGCCACAAACCTCGACGATATGATCGATATCGACTTCATCGCCCACCTCGAGCGCGAGGCCGGGGGCAATGGGAATGCCCGCCTTGGCGTACAGGAGCTTAGAGACCTCCTTGTCGGCACCGCAGGCGCTGGCAAGCACGCCCGAGGCCGTGTAGGGGATACCAAGGGTCTCCATGGCACCCTGCATGGCGCCATCCTCACCGCCGGCGCCGTGCATGGCGATAAACGCCACATCGAAACCGCCAGTCGCCATGGTTACCATAAAGTCATCAGCGGCCGTGTCGAGCAGCTCCACCGAGGTGTAGCCGGCCTCCTTCAGTGCCGTCACAACGTTCTTTCCCGAATTGAGCGAGATCTCGCGCTCAGCGGAATGACCACCCGCCAAGACCGCTACGTGCATGTTCTCTAGGCTTTTACCCGGCATGGGCAGACTCCTCCTCTATAATTTCTGCAGCTGATACCATATTGTAGCGATACCCTCTACGTTTCCCCAAAATCGAAAGGCTTCCATGAATCCCAGGACTAAATCTCAGGACATTCGCGACTTGAGCCAAAACGATATTCGCGAGCTCGTGGCCGAACTTGGCCAGCCCGCGTTCCGCGCGAAGCAGCTCATCGAATGGGTCTTTGAGAAGAACGTTTGTTCGTTTGACGATATGACCAACCTTCCCAAGGCTTTCCGCGAGCAGCTTAAAGAGGCTTTTGCCTTCGACACGCCGACTGAACTAACCAAGCAAGTTTCCAAAGATGGCTCACGCAAGTATCTGCTCGAGTACCACGACGGCGTTTCCGTCGAAACCGTCGGCATGCCCCGTCGTAACAAGCTTTCCGTCTGCGTTTCCACCCAGGCAGGCTGCGGCATGGGCTGTGCCTTTTGCGCCACCGGTCTCAACGGCCTCAAGCGCTCTCTGACCGCTCAAGAGATCGTCGACCAGGTACTTCATGTATCCAACGACTTTGGCGAGCGCGCCACGAGCGTTGTCTTCATGGGCCAGGGCGAGCCGTTTGCCAACTACGACGAGGTTCTCAAGGCGCTGCGAATCCTCAACGACCCCGATGGCATCGGTATCGGCGCTCGTCACCTCACTGTCTCTACCAGTGGCGTTATTCCCGGTATTCGCAAATTTGCCGACATCCCTGAGCAGTTCACGCTTGCCGTTTCCTTGCATTCCGCCATCCAGTCGACGCGCAATAAGCTCATGCCCGGTATTAAGAAGTACACGCTGCTTCGCCTTCACGAGGCGCTTCAACTCTACACCGAGAAGACTGGCCGCCGCCCGACCTATGAGTATGCCATGATCGAAGGCGTCAACGATACGAATCCCGAGATGCAGGCGCTCTGCGACTTCTGCGAGGGAACGTTGTGCCACGTTAACCTGATTCAGCTTAACGACATCGAGGGCAGCCCGCTCAAGCCGTCGCCGATTCATAAGGTTGAGGATCTTCAGCGTCGTCTTGAGTCCCGTGGCATCGAGACCACGATTCGTAACTCCCGTGGTAACGATATTGACGCCGCTTGCGGACAGCTGAAGCAGCGCTTCAAAGTTCAGAAGAACGCATAGGGGAGTCGCACCCCAAAACGTTTCATGTGAAACATCGAACGGCCACGGTTGCAGGAAATGCAACCGTGGCCGTTTCATTTCTTGACCTTAATTTTGAATCAGCTGCTACTGGTCCCATTTTTACGGCCAAAATACGGGGTCCTTGTCTCGTGAATCAGACAAGGTCCCATCAAAATATAGTAAGTAATTGTTAGGTACCTAATAGCCTACATTTTCCCATTGGTTGCTAACCCAACCTTGATTAATC
>UQPL01000114.1:0-6130 GCA_900542895.1 uncultured Collinsella sp.
CGCTTTGTAGTAGCTCGGCAACGTTGGCATCGGGGTTCTGGCATAGGATGTCGAGCAGCTCGATAAAGTCGCGAATTACCTCGCGAGGCGTCAGGTGCGTATCGGCTCCCACGCGGCCAAACTCAATCTTGAGGAAGTCCACCAAGTCGTTCTCGGTAAGCGTGGGCGTCCAGCCAAAGTAGCCGGCGTGAATTTGCATGAGTTTTTCGATCAGCACCAGTAGCTCCTCGTAGGTGAGCGGCTGCAAGCGGATGATGGGCGCGAGCATGTCCTTAAGGTCCTCGCGTGCAAAGCGACCCTGAGCGAGCCGGCTGCGCAGGGCTTCGTAGGAGAACACGCCGCGACGGCGGTCCTCGATGGAGGTCGGCGTGCCGCCCATGATCATGCCCAAGTACTGCGCCTTGCCCTGGAGCGTGTCGTTGTACATGGTGAGGATTTTCTCGTAGTTGTACTGGCGCGTGATGGCGTTGGGAATCTTGTACAGATTCACGAGTTCGTCGATGAGCACCAGCATGCCCTTGTATCCGCTGCAGACCAAAAAGCGTGCAATGAGCTTAACGTAGTCGTACCAGTCGTCATCGCTGATGATGGTCGAGGAGCCCAGCTCAGCGCGTGCCTCGCTCTTGGTGCGGTACTCGCCGCGAATCCATTTGGTCACGCGGCTCATAGCCTCTTCATTGCCCTCGGATACGGCCGTGCGATAGCGGCGGAGCATGCGGGTGAAGTCGAAGCCGTGGACCATCTCCTCGAGCGGGGCCAGTTGGGCATTGACGACCGACTCGTCGACGTCGGCACACGAGGCGACCCAGCGATCAAGAATAAGGTTGAGCGCACCGCCCTCGGGGCGCGTCTTGGTCGATATATTGCGGATGAGCTCACGGTAGGTGGCAAGGCCCTGTCCTTGACCGCCCTGCAGGCGGCGCTCGGGCGACAGGTCGGCATCAGCGACGACGAATCCCTCGCCCATGGCGTGCGTGCGGATGGTCTGGAGCAAAAAGCTCTTGCCGGCGCCGTAACGACCGACCAGAAAGCGGAAGCTCGCGCCACCGTCGGAGATGAGACTCAGATCGGTGAGCAGGGCGCGAATCTCGACCTCGCGCCCTACGGTGATGTAAGGAAGGCCGATGCGCGGGACCACGCCGCCCTTGAGCGAGTTTAGGATAACGGCAGCGACGCGTTTGGGTACGCGGGGCGCTGCGGATGTGGTATCACTCATGGTCTAGGTATCCTCTCACGTCTGCTTCGTAATCCTCGATAATTTGCGGTCCTGCCGCGCCGAATTCGATAACGGTGTCTCCCACCAGGTCAAAGAGTGACTCGTTGATGCTGTCGACGAGCATGTCCTCGCTCTGCCCCGATTGCACTACCGCCGATTCCGCCTGTACTGCGTTATGCTCGAGCAGCGCGCGGAGATAGGCGTCTGCGGCAGGCGTGAGTTCGTTCGTGGCGTCAGCGGGCGCAACGGCTGCGAACGCGGGCGTCGGCGCGAGAAGCGGTGCCACGACACCAAACTGTTCGGTGGATATGGTTGGCTCGTCGGCCTCGTCCTGCCGAATGGGTGCCGCGATCGCCTCGACAATCGCGTCGGTTACGGGCTCGGCTTCCGGTTGCCCTGAGTCCGCTGCCTCGGCTTCCACAGGTGCGCCGTCCTCGCGCTCTTCATCGATCAAAAGCGCTTCACGCGTTTGCGCGGCGGCGCTCCGAATGTGCCCCAGCTGACTCAGATCGATATCGATCTTGACGGGCTGGTGTGCGGTATCCCATGAAAGCCATGCCACAATCTCGTCATCGATAATCTTGGCCAGATATTTGGGGACCTTTTCTTCCTTAAGGGGATGGGCGGGGTCCAGCGCCAGGCGCAGGCGTTGGTCGCAGGCGCGCATCATTTCACCGAGCTTGCTGCTCTTTTGCCTACTACCGTGGATACGCATACATTCCCAAAAGCCGTTTTGGCAACGGTAGATATGGATGGGATCCAGGCGGTATTCGCAGTCCTCGTGGCGCTCGGGCGCAAAGAATACGGCCGAGGCAAACATGGTGTAGGGCATGGCCGTCTCCTCCCCAAATAAGCTCGCCACGATGCCGGTCTTTCGGTGCGTGTCATAGTAGCGCGCCATACGGACATACACGGCGCACGCCACGTGGCGCAGATCGCGGTGGTGGCTGCGGTCGAGCCGCGAGTTACTTAGGTTGTACGTGGAGAGGGCGTTGATGGCGGCCATGAGTCGCTCCTCGCGCACCTCATCGGGCGGAAGGGGGAGCGTGGGCTCGGAGGTTTTGCGACGCTTAGGGGTCTGGCCGGACGGTGCCGGCGCTGGCACAAGGTCTCGTGCCGCGTGCCGCAGCTCGATAAGGGCATTATCGAACATGACGGTTTTAGAGTCACGAAGCAGCTTGGGGTCGAGCGCGTGGAACACGGCGTAATCCTGCAGCCACACGCGCGCAAACCGGTCGATGCCGGGCTCAAAGGCGCGGTAGGCATCCCAAAAGGCCTTGATCTTGTTAAAACCCTCGAGCGGATTATCTACGCCAATGCCGCAAATCAGCTCATAGAGATACAGAAAGGCAAAGGATGTAGACGTTTCCTCGACGGTTCCGCGGCGCACTTGGGCACGCCAGGTAAAGTAGCCGCGCAACTGTCGATCGCTCATGGCATTGTAGGTGGGAAAGTACGACTTAAAGGTGCCGTTGTAGGGGCAGTCGTCCTCAAAGTCGGCCATCAGCAGGCCTTGGCGGTAAAAAAGCTCGGCTTCCGAAAGCCAGCGACCCGCGCCGCCTTTGGGGTCATCCTGCCAGCGCGATATCTCGCGCATCTTGCGGTACTGGTCGGGAAGGAAATTCTGCATCTGTCGGCCGGTTTTGAGAATCGGCTCGTCTGCGTAGATTTCGTTTGAGAAGCGGGCGGACTGATGGGTCCGGGCCTCGGCCATAATGCGCTCGATGAGCATCTTGATGTCCTGGTCGGCCACCGCTTCTCCTCTCCTAACGCAGCTTCGGTGACCTCATATCATAGCACAGCATCAAACAGGTGTTCGGGATGCCGCTGCGTTGATAGATTTAGAACAGGAGGGCGTAGATGACGGCGATGACGACGGAGGGGAGCATATTGGCCGTGCGGAAGGTCTGAGGACGGATGAGGTTGACGCCGACGCAGAAGATGAGCATGGAGCCTACGAGCGAAAGGCTGTTGAGGGCTGCTGTGGTCATGATGGGGGAGAGCGCGCCGGCAAACAACGTGATCGTCCCCTGGAACACGGCTACGGGCAGGGCCGAGAAGATGCAGCCGCGTCCGAGCGAGGCCGTCATGGTGCAGACGATGATGCAGTCCAGCGCTCCCTTGAGGGCGAGCGTGGACCAGTCGCCGAGCAGGCCGTCTTGGATTGATCCCACGATAGCCATGGCACCGATACACACGGTGAGTGAAGTCGAGACAAAAGCGTTGGTGAACTCGTTATCGCCCTCACTGCCAGTCTTGCGCTTGAGCCATTCGCCAAGGTTCTCGATGGCGGCTTCCAAGTTGACGGCCTCGCCGATGAGCGAGCCGAGGGCGAACGAGACAATGAGCATGGTGGTGCCGGTGGTCGCCAGCGCTTCCCCATCGATAAGGAGCATCTTTTGCATGGTGCCGCCCAGGCCGATAAACAGGACGCACAGCCCCGATGCTTTCATGAGCGTGTCTTGGATGCGCGGTGTAATGAAGCGGCCGCCCGCTAATCCCAAAAGACCGCCCGCAACTAAAAGCACAACGTTGATGATTGTTCCCAAGCCCGGCATGAGCCCCCCTGTATTGATGCCAACGTGGCAATCGTAGCAGAACGAAATGCGAGGCACATCGCGACTCATCTAATACGGTTATATAAGTGGTGTTAGGAATGATGCGCAGCATTTAAGCCTCAGGTGGTTGTCGGGACATAGGGATAGTAGTCAAAGCGCAGTGTCATAAGCCGCTGTGGGGATTCAATAGCCGCGGCGATGATATTGGCATCGCGGGCACGATCAAACCCTTCGAGTTCGATCTGATACGAGACGTCTTGCATAATGTCCAGACGTCGCCAGGCTAGGAGTGTGTCGCCATCGAATTCCAAGGTCTTGCCTCCATCTGGAGCAACGGCGTATAGACGCAGCTTGGCGGTGGTTGCAGGGTCGACAACCGTGACCTTTTTAATTTCGTTTCGAGTATTCTTGGCGCCCAACAAGGTGAGCAGTGTTGGGGCCACGACCTCGCCCGATGGCAAAAAGACGACTTCGATGGATTCGGGAAATGCGATGATGGCCGACTTGCGGACGGGTTGATTGGCGGCGGCAACTTCGATGTCCGCAGCGTCGATGACCTCTGTGTGGTCGAGCGCGGCAAGCACGCAGCAGTTACCTTCATCGATCTCTTGAGGATCAGCAAGCCCCAGACTGTCCGCGAGCTCGGGATCGTTTGGATCGTTAGCGGGCTCATTCGGTGCTTCGAGAGAAGCTGGGATGCCGTTTGTCGGCGAC
Organism: uncultured Collinsella sp.; assembly: GCA_900542895.1. Taxonomy (GTDB): domain Bacteria; phylum Actinomycetota; class Coriobacteriia; order Coriobacteriales; family Coriobacteriaceae; genus Collinsella. The sequence goes on from UQPL01000114.1 coordinate 4,489, forward strand.
GGCGTGTCGCCCGCACCTGCTTCTTTGTCCGCGCTCTCTTCTTGTATGGTTGCGTTGATGGGTTCGTCGTTTGAGGGGAGCGTCTTGGCGTCAAGCGCGGAGGGAAGAATTCCGATGGCTCCGGATCCGTTCCACTCCATTTCGAGAAGCGCCGGGTCGGCAAGAATGCGTTGCCTGCTTTGCGCGTGGGCATCGATTTCAATAGGGCCTGTCTCTATCCCTCGTGTAAGGCTGAGTGATCCGGCTGGCTTCTCGAAATGAGCGTCTGTGTCTTTGGTGCTGACGGCGTAGAACAGCAGGGACGCTTCTCCCGCCGCGATGGCATCGGTGTCGGCTTTGGTCAGTCGCAACGATGTCGTGAATGAGAGGGTGGGCTGCGTGCCGTCTGCATTCGCGGCGGCGCAGCCCAGACATATACCGCCTCCTTTCTCAAAAAACGTACCGTCGAAGGCGACCTTCGCTCCGTTCGCCGAGTCATCGACCGAAGCGATGTCGATGCGCAGCTCTAAATTGCATGGATCGCCATCCGCATCGAGCACAACCGAGCGCCACATGCAGACGGCGCACCCCGCCTGGGAGCCGTTTGCCTTGTTCGAACGCTTGATATCCACGACTATCGAGCCGTCCGTATTACGACGAAGGCATCCCGAGGTTGAGATCGCGGCCTGTGCGATCGAAAAACGCTCGCACGCAATGGCGCTCGACGGATTTGGTGCGGAACTTAGGGCTGCTGGTAAGGAGTCCGCCATGGCGGGAGTCGCCCAAGCGGCGACAGGCGTTCCGGTTGCGAGCGCGCCGCAGAGTGCGACGACGGGCAAAAGGTTCTTCGATGCCATGGGGTCTCCTTAGCTAATTTAGTGCGGCCCGTCCATGTTTTGTTTCTGGCTGCGTTTGATGTGCAGACCGAGGCCGGCGGTTCCTGCGCCTGCTGCTGTGGCGCCTGCTGCCAAGAGCCATCGTCCATCGCCTGTCTGCGCCAACGGTTCCTCGCGGTCGCCGCGGTCGAGCTCCGAGAGGTTGACCGTCACTTGCGTGGCGGCCTGCGCCTGTTCTTGCTGGGCAAAGGCCATGGCTGGCCCAAACGCTAGGATGCTGACGGCGGCGGCCAGGGCGACGGCCTTATGCCGTGTGCGCACCGGGCTCGACCGTCCAGGTGATCGTCGCAACCTGATCGCCTTCGCCGGTTACGCGGAAGATGTCGCGCGTGACGCGGGCGACGTTTCCGCTTGTCTTGAGCTTGATTTTGTCCGTGCCGCCGGCAATGCCCTGGTAGCCCATGTCGAAGGCTGCATTCTTGGAAAGATCGAGGCCCGTCCCCTGCATTGCGGCGCTGGCGTTCTGGAGCGCGCCGTCGGGGCCGACCTTAAAGTCGATGGAGTTCTGCGCGGTTCCGGCCTTGGCGTCGGCGGCAATGGTCCAGGTGTTCATGGCGTCGATCTTCATGTTGGTGACATGGATGCCGTAGGCCGAATGATTGTCGATGGTGGTCGCGTCTTCTGAGGGGCCCTGAAGCGTGCCGTCGGCCTTGGCGACGAAGGGAATAACCGTCGGAACTTTGAACTCAACGTTGTCGATCTCGGTCCTGACCATTACCCTGTCTCTTATACACATCTCCGAGCCCACGAGACATGCGCAGATCTCG
>UQPL01000115.1:0-6114 GCA_900542895.1 uncultured Collinsella sp.
CGCAGCATGGCTGGAAGGAATACGTGCGCGGCAACGAGTTGCTTGTCAACACGATTCCTAAGGTGCAGTTCACGCTCATTTGCGCCGACGAGCACGTCGACGGCATTGTCGACATCATCTGCAGCGCCGCCCGCACCGGCGCCGTCGGAGACGGCAAGATTTGGGTCGAGCCGGTCGAAGAAGTTATCCGCATCCGTACTGGCGAACACGGCCCTTCTGCGGTGTAGAATCGACCGCCTGCCATCCGCAACGTTAAAATACTGCAATGAGGCACAAGACTTGCGTTGCGGATGGACAGATTATGGGGCGTAATAAATATCCCGAGGAGACGGTCGCGAAGATTCTCGACGCGGCGCTGGAGCTATTCTGCGCACAGGGTTATGAGGGGACGAGCATTCAAGATATCGTCGACCGCCTCGATGGCATGACCAAGGGCGCTGTCTATCATCACTTTAAGAGCAAAGAAGAGATTTTCAACGCCGCATTTGATCGGGCAATGGCTCCGATTGTTGAGCAGCGTCGCTCAACGCTTGGTATCGGCAATATGACCGGAGCCCAAAAACTCAAGCGACTGTACGCGCCCGAGTCCGTCGTTCCACAAATTGAGCTATGGGCACGCATGCATCCTGCGGCGGATCCGGTAAAAAGCTCGCGTCTACTGGCGATGCAGTACCAGGGCTCGTTTGACGAGTCGGCCGATGGCTGCCTCTTGCCAGTGATCGAGGAGGGCATCGCCGACGGCTCCATTGCGTGCGAATGCCCGCGCGAAGCGGCGGAGGCCGTATCGCTGTTGGCGAATCTTTGGCTGCTGCCATTGTTCCGTCCGCTCGAGCCCAAGGAGCGAATGCTCGCTCGCGCACAATGTTTGGCGCAGATGGCGGCCGCGGTGGGGCTCGATTTGGGTAATGAAGTGCTTCAGACAACGGCGCAGATTTGGGACGTATGGGACTGCGCCGGGTGGTAATATAGATACCAACGGTATGTAATTGATTTGCGAGGGTAGCCACGGCTGCCCTTTTCAAGTCGAAAAATACATACTGGCGGTATGTATAGGGGGCGGACTTATGGCTGGCCTGAGAGACGTCAGTGCCTCGTTGGAATCAAAAACAGTGCGGTCAATTAGACTCACGGAGCTTCTTGTTGCACAGCTGTGCGCGTATTCGATGTTGTCGGCACTGTGCTTTGCGTGCCCGCTCTACTTGTTCGATTGCAGCGGCTCGTCAACGTTATATGGCACCGTCGCGGCGATAGCGTTCGTGCCGGGCGTGCTTGCGACTCCGGCTGGCGGAATCTTGGCGGATCGTGGGAGACATCGCGGGGTTCTTGTGGTGCTCGGCATTGTTCTGATGGCTGCATCGCTGTTGTTTATCCCCATGAAGCGGTCGCTGCCTCTTGCCGTTGTCGTGGTGGCAATACTTTGCGTCCAATATGGCATCCAATCGCTGCTGAAACCGATGCTTCAAATTGAGACGGTGCGCATGACGGGCCAAGAAAAGGTTGAGCGTGCCACTGCGTTGGTCTCGCAGATAATCATGATGAGCAATATCTTGGGGCCTGTAGTCGGGACGGCAGTCTATGGGTGCTTTGGTATCGATACTCTATGCGAAACCGCGGCGTTGACGTTTACGATTTCAGCCCTGCTGTTCGGGGGCGCACTCAAGCAAAATGCCTCATCTGAAACGATGGGAGACGGCGCGACTCGTACGACACGCCGAAACGATTTTCGGGAGTTGATTCGGTACCTGTCTCAAAACTCATCATTGCTCGTTGTGTTTTTGATTGCGGCTATTTTGAACCTTGCGTTAGTTGGGTTAACGATTGGTGCTCCCGTTATTGTTGCAAAGCATTTCGGAATACAGTCATCCTTTGTTGGGATTATTGAGGTGGCTATGGGCTTGGGTGGTCTTGTCGGCAGTGGTTTGGTCGGTATTTGGCCGCATCGTTTTTCCTTCAAGGGCATATGTCGATATGTTGCGATGATCTGCTTTGGAGCCGTACCGATTATTGTCACGCTACTGAGCGGTCCTGATGAATTAGCGTTTGCCGCGCTTGCGGCCGGCTCGGCATGGGTCATGGCGTGGGCAAGCATTGCATCGGTCGAAATCGTTTCATTTGTTCAGCGGTCAGCGCCAAAGGAACTCTGCGGAAAAGTGCTGGCACTCGTTTATATGATGCTTTCCTGTGCAACGCCTATTGGCCAATTGGTTTACGGGCTCGCATATGATCGATGGGCTCCGGCGATTGTATTCGCAGGAATGTTGGCGGTGCTGACGTTGACGACGGTGCAGTTTTATCGGCTGAAAAGTCGCTTGTGGCAATTGTCTTAAGGCGCAGGGACACCGTGGATTTGCGGAAGTATTGTCCCGCCGCGCCGGGACGCCATTGTCTGGACATGCCTCTCCTTCGTCTACAATATCGTGCAGACGAAGGAGAGGCATGCCCATGATCAAGATGTTTGCGAGTGACTTAGACGGAACGCTGCTGAACGCCCTGCATGAGGCGGATGGGACCATCCGCTGTGCCATTCGCGAGCTGACCGAGGCTGGCCTGCATGTGGTTCCCGCGACCGGACGCTCGACGCTGCCGGTCGGCGAGTATGGCTTTACGGGCCTGGCGCTTGACGCCTGCTGCTCTAACGGCTCCATCGTGCGCGACAGTCATGGCGAGGTGCTCAAAACCTGGACCATCGACCCGCAGGTTACCGAGGAGCTGCTCAAGGCGTTCCCGGACATTTGCTTCGACTGCTCCACGCCCGACGGCATGTTCTCGAGCGGTTCGTTCGAGATGCACCAGGCGGGCTTTAAAAAGGACAGCCCCATCAAGCGTATTGTGATGCGCGGCATGCGCGCGCGTGGCGGGTATCACGAGGAGCAGTATTTCGATCAGTCAATCGGCGACATCCTGCGCCACGATGTGTGTAAGATCAACTGCCGCGTGACCTCGCCCGAGCTGGAGCGCGACCTTAAGGCATATTTGGCCGAGCGCTCGGACCGTGTAGTCAACGCGCCGTTTGACCCGGTGATGTTTGAGATCACGGACGCGGCGTGCAACAAGGGCGAGAGTGTGTCCTGGCTGGCGGGCTACTACGGCATTGCCGAGGACGAGGTCGCGGTCTATGGAGACGGCGGCAACGACATTGCCATGCTCAAGCGTTTCCGTCACAGCTACGCGACCAAAAACGCTAGCGATGCAGCTAAAGCCGCCGCGAGCGCGACTATCGGCAGCTGCATGGTCCACGCCGTTCCCAGACACATGCTCGCCACCATGCATAAGCAGAACTCCCGCACCATCATCGAATAATGTGACAAAGGGATAGCCCCTTTGTCACAGTTGACGCTGGTCTCTTGAAATACGAACAAACATTCGCATACCTAACTGCGCTTTGATAGAATCGGTATCGTTGGCGGCAGTTCCATGTGCCGGGCAGCGCCCTCCACCTGATGGGAGGTGATGCCCATGACCGATTTGATTGATTTCGTGAGACTTCTGACCGCTTTGGTCTCGTTCTTCACGGCGCTCGTCGGCCTTTCCGAGGCACTCAAGCAGCGTTCGAAGCGCAACAGAAGGGGTCGCCGCCGCTAAGGCGTTGACCCCCTAATGCAAACAACGGCGCTGCCCAGCTTTCCAGAACTTGGGCTGCCGTCGACACTATTCTACCCACGAATGACATTTTGAACAATCAGCAATGCCGCTCCAAAAGCCAGGCACAACTGGCACAACCTAGGCGGTCGCTGAATGTGACAAAGAGGCTGCCCCTTCGTCACATCCCAAATATTGCCTTTACGTGTTGATGCACACGGTGTGCAATAATACTCGCACTGTGCAATAGCGCACAGGCTGAGTAACAAGGAGGACGTTTGTCCCAGCTCGAGAAATGCGATCGCCGGTCCCTTCGCTCGCAGCGTGCCCTTCGCCAGGCACTTGCCAGCGAGCTTGCCGAAAGCGGCGACCTTTCGCGCATTAATGTCGCGTCGCTCACCGAGCGCGCTGGCCTTACGCGCCGCACGTTCTATTCGCACTACCGCGATATCCCCGACTTTATCAATCAAATCGAGGACGGCTTGCTGGCCGAGATCCGTGAGCGCATTGAGCTCATCACCGCAGCTCAGCTGCCCGATCTCTATCACAACATCGATGAGCTCGAGCCGGCACCCGGTTCGGTTGAGCTGCTGCGTTATCTTGCGGCCAACCGCGACTTAATCGGTGCGCTGCTGGGTCCGGGCGGCGATCAGGCCTTCATTAAAAGGATCATCGACACCGCTCGTGAGGCTGTGGTGCCGCGTGCGCAGACGGGCATTTTGGGCCTGGCGCTGGGCACGTTCTTTGACTACTACGTCACCTACGTCGTGAGTGCCGAGGTCGGCATGATTCAGCGCTGGTTTGAGCGTGGGCTCACCGAATCGCCCGAGGCCATGGCGCGCATTATGACAGTGCTCGCTTTTGTGCGCCCTGGTGACCTGTATGGCCAACCCATCGATATCAACGTGCCGGAATACGGCATGAAGCTATTGAACTTGCAGCTCGAGGACGCGGCCGACACCGCCGCAACCGTCGAGTCCAACAACTAAGAGGAGAGACAATGAGCAAACTCGTCGAGGGCATTAAGGACCGTATGGTCGCTGCCGCGCGTGAGGCTGCACCCGCCGTGGTGGATGCCGCGCAGAAGGCCGCGACCGCAGCTGCCGAGAAAGTTGCCGAGGCAGTTGCCGATGCCAAGAACGCGGCAGGGGAGACGTCCGTCGCTAGCGAGCTCGCCACTGCCGCTGAGCCCGTAGCCGCCGCCCACGCCCCCGAAGGCGCGATCTTCAACCCCGAGAACGCTCGCGGCAACCTGCACCTGGGCATCGACGTGGGCTCCACCACCGTTAAACTTGCCGTGCTCAACGACGACAACCAGATCGTCTACGCCAAGTACCAGCGCCACCACACCGACGTCCGTGCCTGCGCCCGCGACCTGTTCGAGGGCGCTGCGACCGTGCTGCCGACGGCCCAGATGACCTGCGCCATTACCGGCTCGGGCGGCCTGCTGCTGTCCCAGTGGCTCGACCTGGAGTTTGTTCAGGAGGTCATCGCCAGCAAGCGTGCCGTCGAGACCCTCATCCCGGCCACCGATGTTGCCATCGAGCTGGGCGGCGAGGACGCCAAAATCATCTACTTCGACAACGGCATCGAGCAGCGCATGAACGGCACCTGCGCCGGCGGCACGGGCGCCTTCATCGACCAGATGGCCACTCTGCTGCACACCGACGCTAGCGGCCTTAACGAACTCGCGGCCAACGCCACCACCATCTATCCCATTGCCAGCCGCTGCGGCGTCTTTGCCAAGACCGACGTCCAGCCGCTGCTCAACGAAGGCGCCCGCCCCGAGGACGTGGCTGCCTCCATCTTCCAGGCCGTCGTGACCCAGACCATCTCGGGCCTGGCGTGCGGCCGTCCCATCCGCGGCAACGTCGCCTTCCTGGGCGGCCCGCTGCAGTATCTCTCCGAGCTGCGTCACCGCTTCTACCTCACGCTCAACCTGGACGAGGAGCACCGTATCGTGCCCCAAAACGCTCACCTGTTTGTGGCGAGCGGCGCCGCCATGGCGCACGAGTCCAACAAGCTCAGCACGTTCCCGCAGCTCATCGAGGCTATCGATGCCCTGGGTGACACGCAGGGTGCCGAGGTCGAGCGTCTGGACCCGCTCTTTGCCACCGACGAGGACTTTGCCGAGTTCAAGACCCGCCACGACCAGGAAGTCGTTCCCAAGGGCAAGCTCGACGGCTACACCGGCCGCGTGTTCATTGGCATCGACGCCGGTTCCACCACCATGAAGGCCGCGCTCGTGGGCGAGGACGGCCAGCTGCTGCACACCTGGTACGGTAACAACAACGGCGACATCCTGGGCACGGCCAAGGTCATCATGGCCGATTTCTACAACCACATCCCCGCCGGCTGCACCATCGGCCACGTGACCACCACGGGCTACGGCGAGGCGCTGCTCATCGAGGCCCTCAAGGCCGACTCCGGCGAGATTGAGACCGTCGCGCACCTGCGCGGCGCCAAGGCATTCCTGCCCGGCCTGTCTCTTATACACATCTCCGAGCCCACGAGACATGCGCCGATCTCGTATGC
>UQPL01000116.1:0-6113 GCA_900542895.1 uncultured Collinsella sp.
GGCAGCGTCAGATGTGTATAAGAGACAGCTCCGGTTCTGCAGCAGGCCCGGGCTCGACGACAGGCTCGGCGGCAGCGGCAGGCTCGGCACCCTCGGCCTCGGACTCCTCAGCAGCACCCTCGCCCTCGGCGGCAGCCTCGCTCGCGGCCTTCTCGGCAGCAAGACGGGCGCGACGCTCGGCAAAGGTCTCCTTCTTGGCGGGCGCTGCCGTCTCGGCGGCATCCTCGTCCGCATCGGAATCGTCGTCGGTCGCAGCAGCCTTCTTGGGCTTGACCGGGGCCGAAGCGGCCTCGCTCACCGGATCGATAATCTCGGACTGAACAACGGCCGTCATCTTTTCCTGCGTCTCGCGGAACTGACGGATGGCACGGCCGATCGTGCGGCCCATCTGCGGGAGCTTATCCGGGCCAAACAGCAAAAAGCCGAAGACCACGATGATCGCGAGCTCACCCTCTCCAATACCAAACACACATACCTCCAAGGCTCGATGTGAGTCGAGCCCGCACCGCGCCATTCGGCCGGAACTCGTCTATTCATTCGGTCAAGTATAGCGCCCGGACGCCAAAACGTCCGAGCGCATCACAAACATATGCCAAACGGCACGCCCTTTTGGGGGCAAAGATTATGCAGCAGTGATCGAAATCTCTTGGTCGACACCCAACAGCTGAACCACGCGCATCACCGGGGGCTGCACATTGGTGCAGCTAAAGAGTTTGCCGTGGTCGACCGCGTGGTGTGCGGCGCCCACGAGCACGCCAATGCCCGTCGAATCGATGTAGCTCACCTGGGCAAAATCGAGCTCAACGGCCTCAGTGGGCTGCTCGAGCGCCAGGTCGATGGCATTGCGCAGGCTATCGGCGTTAGAGATATCGATCTCGCCGGTTACCTTAATGGTGTAGAGCTCTGGCGTGGGGTTGGTGGAAATACCCAAATCCATGTATACGCTCCTTTACGTATCGAAAGTGCGGATAGTACGGGAAGCCGCGCGTTAGGCGCGCTCGGCACGCGCAAGCTCGGCAGCGACAAGCTTGACGGCCAGCACCAGCACATCGAGCGCGGCCTCCAGGTCCTCGACCGTGGGATAGCTCGGCGCGATGCGGATGTTGGTGTCGCGCGGGTCCTTGCCATAAGGCCAGGTGGCACCAGCCGGCGTGAGCTTGACGCCCAGGTCGGCGCAGAGCGCAGCGACCTTCTGGGCCGAGCCCTCGGGACCATCGAAGCTTACAAAGTAGCCGCCGCGGGGGTGCGTCCAGGTGGCGCAGCCCGTCTCGCCCAGACCCTCGGTGAGCTTGCGCTCGACGGCCTCAAAGCGCGGGCGCAGGAACTCGGCATGCTTTTTCATGTGCTCCTTGACCGCCTCGATGGTGGGAAGGAAACGCACGTGGCGCAGCTGGTTGAGCTTGTCGGCGCTGATAAGGCCGGCCTTCAGGCGCTTGGAGAACTCGGCGATGACCGCGGGGCTCGCACCGATAAAGCCGATACCGGCACCTGGGAAGGTGATCTTGGACGTCGAGGCAAAGGCCACCACGCGGTCCTCGGTGCCCGCCGCGCGGGCAAGATCGAAGATGTTGGCGAGCTCGTCGGTCTCGTCGTACAGGTCGTGCACGCAGTAGGCGTTGTCCCAGAAGATGCGGAAATCGGGCGCGGCCGTGGGCATCTCGACCAGGCGACGCACGGTGTCCTCGCTAAAGGTGATACCCGTGGGGTTGGAATACTTGGGCACGCACCAGATGCCCTTGATGGAATCGTCGGCGGCAACGAGGCGCTCGACCTCGTCCATATCGGGGCCGTTGTCGGTCATCGCGACGGGAACGTTCTCGATACCCAAGTCGGCGGTAATGCCAAAGTGGCGATCGTAGCCGGGGACCGGGCACAGGAACTTGACCTTCTTGCCGTCGTGCGCTGCCTCGTAAGCCTCCCAAGGGTCGCTACCACACGAGCCGCAACGCCAGAACATACCGGCGATATCGTGCTCGATCAGCAGGCTCGACGAACCCAGTACGAGCGTCTGCTCGGCGGGGCAACCCAGGAACTCCCCCGCCAGCTTGCGTGCCGAGGGAATGCCCTCAAAGCAACCGTAGTTGGAGCAGTCGACGTTACCGTCGTGCAGATCGGCATCGGCATTGAGGATATCGAGCATGGGTCGAGAGATGTCAACCTGGGAGGGCGACGGTTTGCCGCGGGCCATGTCGAGCGCCAGGCCCTTGGCCTTGACCTCGGCGACCTCGGCTTTGAGTGCCTCGATGGCGGCATCGAGTTCGGTGGTTTCCATCTTCTGGTAGATCGTCTGCATGGGTGCGACCTTTCGCGAAGCGGGACGTTGCAGTTCGTCTAAGTATAGACCGCCACCGCCGCAAGGGTATGAAGCCGTGATAGATTAAGTCCATTGCAATAAATTACGAATCGCCGCACATGCCGGCGTGGGGCGCCCAAGGAGGCACTATGGAGTACGGATCGTTCCAGGCTGAGGAATTCGGCGACCTGCAGCGCCTGGTCGACGGACTGTTCTACGACCGCCACGCCATCGACCGCCTGGATCTGATCGTGCAGGCCGAAATCTTGGACCTGGCGCCCGATCTCATGGAAATCGTCAACCTGCTACCGCCCGGCTATTACGACCGTCAGTCCCTTTGTGACCAGCTCAACTCCGCCTTGGCCGCCCACGGCTGGGGCGCCGTCTACGGCACCGTGGAATAAACCTCGAGGCCGACGATTTGGCCCGTTTCCCGACCCTGGCGAGGCTTGTTTTAGGGCTTGTGGCCAAAAAAGGCAAATATGAGTACTGTTACCTTTTTAGTAGCAGCGATTCGTGGTCGAAATCGGCAAAACTGGACTTGAAACTCCCTAATCACCGTCAGTTAGCGCCGAATTGGAAGTCGATGGTCACTCATTAGCGTACAGCTCTTATAACTTTGTTCATTATTTTCCACACCTAAAATGAAACGCCGTTTGTGACAGTACTCACAAACGGCGTTTTTTGGCCACGGGGGTATCTGGCAGGGGGCAAGCACCACCCGAATCCGCATTTTGAACGCGCCCGAATCGGTTCTGGAGCCGGTTTTCGCGCTCTTACTCGTCCTTGGGCGCGGGATGCTTGCAGATCACACTCATGTAGATCATACCGAGCACGGCAGCGGTGACCGAACCGGCAAGGATGGCGGCCTTGGCGGCCAGAACCTCAAACTCAGCCGTCGGGAAGGCAAGGCCGCTGATGAGAATCGACATGGTAAAGCCGATGCCACCCAGAATGCCCACACCGGCAATCATGTGCCAGTTGACATTGCGCGGTAGCTCGCAGGCCCTAAGCTTAACCAGGGCAAACGTCATGCCAAAGATGCCGATCGGCTTGCCCAGCAGCATGCCAAAGTACACGCCGAGCGTCACCGGGTCGGTGAGCAGCGTGCTCATGTCCACACCCACTAGGCGAACCTGTGCGTTCACGAACGCAAAGATCGGCAGAATCACAAAGTTGACCGGCGTGGAGATCAGACGCTCCATGCGGATGAGCGGCGGGGTCACGCGGTGCATGACGCGCTCGACCTTGGTGGTCGAGACGGTAAAGTCATGCTGGCCCAGGATGTGTGCCTCGTCATCGTAGCGATCATCGAGCAGCGGCAGGCACTCGCCCAACCAATCGGTGAGGCTATCGAGCTTGACGCCGCACTTGGCCGGGATGGTAAAGGCCAAGATGACGCCGGCGAGCGTAGCGTGCACGCCGCTCTTGAACATGCAGAACCACAGCAGCAGGCCCAGCACCGAGTACGGGGCAAGGCGGTAATGCTGCGTCTTGTTGAGCCACACGAGCGCGCAGGTCACAAGCGCGGCGGCGCCCAACCAAAACGGATTGGGGCTCTGACCGTAGAAGATGGCGATGGCGGCGATGGAGATGAGGTCGTCGGCGATGGCGAGCGTCGAGAAGAACACGCGCACGCCGTTGGGCACGCGATTACCCAAAAGCGACAGCACGCCCAGCGCAAAGGCAATATCGGTTGCCATGGGAATGGCCCAGCCGTTGTGCGCGCCGGCATGGTTAAAGATCAGATAGATGCAGGCGGGAACGACGACGCCGCCCACGGCCGCCAGCATGGGAAGCATAGCCTGGCGCGGGTTTTTGAGCTCGCCGACCGTCATCTCATACTTGAGCTCAATGCCCACCAGCAAAAAGAAGATCGCCATGAGAAAGTCGTTAACGAAAAGCTCAACGGTGAGACCGGCCGTAAGGTTGCCCAGACCCACATACAGCGGGGTCTCCAAAAAGTGATGGATGGTCTCGTAGGCATCGGTATTGGCGCAAATGACGGCGGCGATGGCGGCGAAGACCATGACGGCGGCGGAAATCGTGCCGTTCTCGGCGATGCGCTCCCAAATGTCGTGGCGCTCAAAGCGCTTGCGCTCACGAACGTTGAACAGCTGCTCAGTTGCTGCCATGGGCGGCTCCTTTCACGGGATGGTTCCCGTCTTAAAAAAGCACGGCCCGCCCAAGTGGCGGCGCCGCGCTCTAACGTATTACGCTTGCATCTAGCCTACCCTGCACGATAAGCACGTAGGCGCGGCCGAAAAGCGGAACCACAGGTTGAACATTATTTGCTCAACGGCACGGGCGCGCCTATCCAAGAGACGACGCGGCGCCGTGCACAAAAAACGACCGGAGCGCGGGGCTTCCGCGATCCGGTCGTGGCGTTTGGTCAACTAAACCTAGCAGGCGGCCATGATGGGGGCAGCGACCTGCTTCTTACGGGAGAGGACGCCCGGCATCCAGACGCCGTCGTGCTCGTCGGCAATGCCCAGGCCCTTCTGAGCAGCCTCGGTCTCGCCCTCGAGCAGGACCTGCGAGCCCTCCTCCATGATGTCGGTGATGCACAGGACGATGCCGTCAGCACCCTTCTCGGCGGCGTAGGCGCGCATGGCCTCGCGGATCTCGTCGATCATACCGAGCGCACGGCTCTTGTCGACGGTCTCGTACTGGCCGATGAGCAGCTTCTTGCCGGCGGGCTCGAACATCTTGATGTCGTTGCCAACCATCTCGGCTGCGGTGAAGGAGCCGGACGGACGGGTGAGGAAGACCTCCATGCCAAACTTGACCGGGTCGACGCCCACCTGCTCGCCGAGCTTGGCGGCGACGGCGCGGTCGACATCGGTGGTGGTGGGGCTCTTGAGCATGAGCGTGTCGGTCATCATGGCCGAGAGCAGCAGCTTGGCCTGAACGTCGGAAAGCTCAACGCCGAGCACGCCGGCGAGCTTGGTGACGATGGTGCAGCTGGAGCCCCAGGGCAGGCAGATGTAGTGCAGCGGGCCGGCGGTCTCGAAGTCGCCGATGCGGTGGTGGTCGACGACGCCAAAGACCGTGGCGTCCTTAAGACCGGCGACGGACTGGGCAGACTCGTTGTGGTCGGTGAGGACGACGAGCTGACCGGCCTCGACGGACTCGATCACGCGGGGCTCGGCAATGCCGGCGTCGGCGAGCAGCTTGGTGGACTCGGCCGGAAGCTGACCAAGGGCGCAGGCCTCGTAGGTGTTGCCGGCATACTCAACCTGGTTGAGCAGCTGGGACAGGACGACGGCGCTCATGATGGCGTCGTTATCGGGGTTCTGGTGACCAAAGACAAGAACGTTTGCCATGGATATCCTCCACTTGATATGTGTACTTGGACGTAGCTATGGTAGCACGCCGATGCCGAGCCTTCGCAGACGGAAGGGCCACGGCATATTTTGGGGCGCAGGCACGGGGGCCAAGGCTGTCCCTTTTGCACCATGTTGGTGCAATGTAACCTGTCCCCCTTGCACCAGCTATTTACCGGCAGCGCGCAGGGCTACGTAGGCGGCACCGATGATGCCGGCGTCGTTTCCGAGCGAAGCGACCTTAATGGGCGTCTCGCGCGAGGCAGAAAGCGCGTACTGCTTAAGGTGCTCGCGAACCTTGTCGAGGTAGACATCGGCCGAGGCGGAGGCGCCGCCGCCGATGAGGAACATCTCGGGGTCGACCACGTTGGCGATAAGTGCCAGGGCGCGACCGAGATAGTCGGCCATGGTATCGGCCGCGGCCAGCGCGAGCTTGTCGCCCTCGCGGCAGGCCTGGAACACGTCCTTGGAATCGGAGGGGCCGGTGAGCTCGA
>UQPL01000117.1:0-6107 GCA_900542895.1 uncultured Collinsella sp.
ATCTGCACTGCCGTGCTGCGAGGAAATATATTACGGGACAAAAAACGACAGCGCAAGAAGAAATTCCAAATTGCCGAAAAATTGTCGACAGGTTATGGAACACGCAGGTAAACTGGGTAGCTAATTCAAATTGAGATGGACCAAAAGAGCTTCGCGCTCGTTGGAAATGTTGTCTTCGATCACGGCGTCGAGGGCGGAGTTGAGAAGCTGCCCCAGTTCCGGCCCGGGCTTGACTCCGGCACGGATCAGGTCGCCGCCGTTGATGGCGAGCATCTTGAGCGTATAGGGCTCCCCCGCATCCAGTAGCTCGTGCGCCATCGCGCGCATCTCCTCAATCGTCTCGACGTAATAGAAGCACGACGGGGCCTTGCCAAGTGTGTCGGCACGCTTGAGGTCCATGAGCTCGTCAATCAGGCGGGCCGTGTCGACGCCCTCGCCCGAAAGCGCGCGCATCATATTGAGCAGACAAGTACGCTCGGGGCGCAGCGGCTTGTCGTGATATTTGATGAGCAGGCACACGTCGCGAACCAAGTCGTGCGAGAGCGCCAGGCGATCCATAATGACGCGCGCCTTCTTGGCGCCGAGCTCGGGATGACCGTAGAAGTGTCCGCTGCCGGCGTGATCGACCGTAAAGCACTCGGGCTTGGACACATCGTGCAAAAACGCCGCCCACATCAGGCTCGACGAGGGCGCGACGCCGTCGCACAGCGCCAGCTCCCCCGCCACCGTCAGCACACGGGCGATATGCTCGTAGACGTTAAACGCATGGTAGACACTGCGTTGATCAAACCCGCGACCCGCTGCCAACTCGGGCACGGCGGCGCAGATGAGCTCGGGATAGCGGAGCATCGCGTCTCCCCCATGACCGGTCGAAAGAATGCCCTCGAGCTCAATACCCACACGCTCGCGCGCCACGGCATCGAGCAGCGGCGCACACTCGGCAAGCGCACGCTTAGTCTCGGGCTCAATCATAAAGTCCAGGCGGCAGGCAAAGCGCACCGCGCGCAGCATGCGCAGGGCGTCCTCGTTAAAGCGACGCTCGGGATCGCCGACAGCGCGAATCAGCTTGCGCTCCAAGTCACCCTGGCCGTCGTAGCGGTCGACAAGCCCGCGCTCGGGATGCCAGGCCATGGCGTTGACGGTAAAGTCGCGGCGCGCCAAATCGTCCTCGAGCGAGGCGGCACGCTCCACACTCTGGGGATGGCGACCATCGGTGTAAAAGCCATCCAGACGGTACGTGGTGACCTCGATACGCTCGCCATCGGAAATAGCCGTGATTCCGCCAAATTTAATGCCCGACTCCACAACCGCGATGCCGGCGGCCTCGAGCGCCGCTTTGGACTCCTGCCACAGGCCGCTACAGCACATATCAACATCGTGGTTGGGGCACCCCATCAGGGCGTCGCGCACCCAACCGCCCACGTACCAAGCCTCAAGACCAGCCGCCTCAAGCGCGCGCAGGACGCACAGGGAGGCATCGGACGGTTGCGAACCGTTGAGCGAAACATTGCACATGTCTATGGCCTCCTGCACTTGTGAGCGTTAATCGATGGTTCTCAAGAAGTCTAGCAAGAAACGAGAAAGCGCGCACACGCAATTGCTTCGTCGATTCGATAAAACGAGACAGCAGACGCCACATACGTTCAGCGCGCAAAAAAACACCCGCCTCGGTAATCCAAAGCGGGTGTTCGGCAACGATGTATCGATGCGGCTAGCAGACCTGGCGAACCTCGATGTGCTTCTTATATTCGTCCACCTTGGCAAAATCGCCCAGACCGGGGCACTCGACCACGTTGGCGCCGGTAGCCATCGAAAGGCGCAGGGCGTCCTCGACGCGCTCGGGGGCGTCGTGCCACACGGACAGGAAGGCAGCGAGCGAGGAATCGCCGGCGCACACCGTCGACAGCAGCTTGACGTCGAAGGTGCGGTTGGCAAACCAGATGTGCTCGCCGTTGGAGAAGTACGCACCGGCGCCGCCAAGAGTCAGCAGCACATTCTTGGCGCCCTTGGCGTGCAGCTCGGCCATCGCGCCCTTGACGGACTCATCGTCGCCACCGCTCACCTTAATGCCAAAGATATCGAGCAGCTCATCGTCATTGGGCTTGATCAGCAGCGGCTCCATGGCAATGAGGTCTGCCAGCTGATGGCTCGAGATATCGAGGACGAACTCGGCCCCCTTGGCCTTTACGCGGCGCAGGACCTCGGCCAAGAAGCCCTCGGAAGTGTTGGGAGGCAGCGAGCCACTGATAACCAGGCAGGTCATGTCATCGAGCGAATCGATAAGCTCAAACATCTCCTGCTCGTTGGCCTCGTTGATGGCGGCACCGGCGTTGACCATGTTGTACTCGGTGTCGGGGCCGGCGTTGAGGAACACGTTGACGCGCGTAATGCCGTCGGTCCACACGGGCTTGACGGGCACGCCCAGGGCCTCGGCGCCCTTAACGATAAACTCGCCCGAGAAACCGGCGAAAAAGCCCAGGATCGTGGTGTCGACGCCGTAGTGGTCAAGCGTAAACGAGACGTTGAGGCCCTTGCCGTTGGGCGTGTAGACGGCGTTGCGGGTACGCGTGACGGTGTTGGCAGCAAGACCGTCGCAGGCGATGTTGTAGTCAATGGCGGGATTTGCAGTGAGCGTGTAAATCATGAATGTTCCTTTCACGAAGCAACGTGTTAATGAAAGTATATTCCACGCATCGGTAAAAGGCTAGGACAACTCGGTGAACGGTGTGGAAGCGATGAAGTACGGCGGAACACCTCTCCCCCGTGGCGGAACAAAAAGGCGCCCCAGCCGAAACCGGGGCGCCACATGCGCACGAATATGTCGCGTTTCGATTACTGACGATCGAGCTTGCGGACAGCAACGCGCTTGCTGTACTCGTCGACGTGACCGAAGTCGCCGATGCCGACGGACTCAGCAACGTTGGCGCCGGTGGCCATAGCGAGCTTCATGGCCTCCTCGACGTTGTCGCGATCCCTGTACCACTTGTGCAGGAACGCAGCGAGGGTGCAGTCGCCGGCGCAGACGGAAGAAACCAGCTTGATGTTGAACTCACGCTTGGCGTACCAGATGTCCTCGCCGTTGGAGAAGTAAGCGTCGCCGCGGCTACCACGGGTGAGCAGCACGTTCTGAACGCCAGCGTCGTGAGCCATCTTCATGGCAACGCGGACCTCGTCGTCGGTGTCGACCGGCACGCCGAAGATGGCCTTCATCTCGTGATGGTTCGGCTTGATGAGCAGCGGCTTCTTGTGAGCGAGCTCCTTGAGCTTGTCGGAGGACAGGTCCAGGACGACGTCGGCGCCACGAGCCTGAGCGTGCTCCATGACCTGAGCCAGGAAGTCGGGCGTAGCTTTGGGAGGCACGGAGCCGGAAACGATCAGGCACTCGAGATCGCCCGCGGTGTCCAGGATGTTGTAGAGCTCCTCCTGGTGCTGCGGCGTGATCGGAGCACCCGGGTTTAGGATGCCGTACTCGTGCTGGCCATCGTTGACGTAGGTGTTAATGCGCGTGATACCGTCGGTCCAGACCGGGCGGCAGAGGCAACCCAGGTTCATGACCTCCTCGACGATAAACTTGCCCGTGAAGCCGGCGAAGAAGCCGAGCGCGACGGTGTCGACGCCCATCTTCTTAAAGGCGAAGGACACGTCAAGGCCCTTGCCGTTAGCCGTGTAGCTGGCCGAGCCGGTGCGGACGTTCTCATCGGGCTCGAGCGGAGAGCTCGAAACCGTCATGTCGACAGCCGGGTTAGCGGTTAGCGTGTAGAACATTTACAGTACCCCCTGTATATGTGAGGGCCGCGTGGCCGGCCCATTCCAACCACGCGGTTACCTCTGATACCAAATTAGCGAGCTGCGGACTCGAGCAGTGCCTTGACCTCGGCTGCGGTGTTGCAGGCGAGCGCCTTCTCGGCGAGCTCGTCGCACTCGGCCTTGGTCCACTGGCTGATGGTCTTGCGGGCGCGCAGGATCGAAGGAGCGCTCATCGAGAACTCCTCCAGGCCCCAGCTGATCAGCAGCGGCTCGAGCAGCGGATCGGCAGCGGCCTCGCCGCACATACCGACCATGATACCGGCCTTCACGCCGCTCTCGATGATGTTCTTGAGCGAGCGGAGCACGGCGGGATAGTAAACCTGGTACAGGTTGGAGATGGTGTCGTTACCACGGTCGGCGCACATGGTGTAGCCGATCAGGTCGTTGGTGCCGATGGAGAAGAAGTCGGCGACCTCGGCAAGACGGTCTGCGAGCAGCGAAGCGGCGGGCGTCTCGACCATGATGCCGACCTCGATGTTCTCGTTGAACTTGCGACCCTCTTCGGTCAGCTCAGCCTTGCACTGCTCGACGAGCTCCTTGACAGCCAAGACCTCCTCGACGCAGGTGACGAGCGGGATCATGATCTTGACGTCACCGAAGGCGCTAGCGCGCAGCAGAGCGCGGAGCTGGACCTTGTACTGGTCGGGATTGGCCAGGCAGTAACGCACGGCGCGGAAGCCCATGAAGGGGTTGTCTTCCTTGACCATATGCAGATACGGAATCTCCTTGTCGCCACCCACATCGAGCGTGCGGATGATGACCGGAGCACCCTTGAGCGCGCTGGCGACCTTACGGTAGGCGTTGAACTGCTCCTCCTCGGAAGGAAGCTCAGCAGAGTCCATGAACAGGAACTCGGAGCGGAACAGACCGATGGCCTCGGCATCGTGATCGAGCGCGTTGGGCACGTCATCAGGGTTACCGATGTTGCAGGCGATGATCTTCTTGATGCCATCGGCAGTCACGGACGGCTTGCCACGGAAGGCCTCGAGGGCTGCCTTCTCGGCAGCGAAGGCCTCGGCCTTGGCGGTGTAGGCGGCGAGCGTCTCCTCGTCGGGATCGGCCTCAACGATACCCTTGCCACCGTCGACGACAACGGTCATACCGTTGCGCAGCGCGGTGCAGCTGTTGGAAACCGAAAGGACAGCCGGGATCTCGAGGGCACGCGCGATGATCGCGGAGTGCGACGTGCGGCCACCGGTCTCGGTGACGATACCGGCAACGTGGGCCTTATCGATCGTGGCGGTCATGGACGGCGTGAGGTCATGCACGACAACGACGGTGTTCTCGGGCAGGACGGAGAGGTCGACGACCTCCTTGCCCAGCAGCTCGGCCAGAATACCGGTGCGGATGTCGGCGATGTCGGCCGCGCGCAGACGGAACATCTCGTCGTCCATGGACAGGAACATGTTCTCGAACATGGTCGAGGTGTCCATGAGCGCCTGCTCGGCGCAGGTACCGCCGTCAATGGCGGCGTTGATGGCGTCGGTCATACCCGGATCCTGAGCCAGGACAATATGTCCGCTCATGATCTCGGCCTCGGCCTCGCCCACCGTCTCCTTCATGTGGTCGGCCTGAGCCTGGGTCTTCTCGCAGAAGACCGAAAGAGCGGACTGATAGCGCTCCTTCTCTGCTGCCGAATCAGCAACCTCGTGCGGCTCAAACGTCAAGTCGGGATCGACGGCGACCATGACGGTGCCGATACCGATGCCCTCGGAAGCGTTGACTCCCTGATACATTCCCATTCCTCTCTCCGTGTCATGTGATAAAGCGTTTTGCCATATCCATGACAAAAGAGCGCAGCTACCTTAGAACAGGTCACTGCGCCCCCAAATATGAACTTAGTTGTTCAACATGCGACCCGTTTGAGTTCTACTCGCCAAGACCGCTCTTGATGAGCTCGATGGCAGCAGCCAGAGCCTCGGCCTCGTCGGCGCCGTCGCACTTGACCTCGACCTCGGTACCGCAGGGGATACCAGCAGCCATGAGGGCCATCGGGGACTTGCCATTGACCTCCTTCTCGGGGGTGACGACCGTCACGTCACAGGCGTACTTGCCCATGGTGGAGGCGAACAGACCAGCCGGACGCATGTGCAGACCCTGAGGATTAACGAGGGTAGCCTTCTCAGAAACCATAATTGACTCCTTTTTGTGTTTAACCCCTGTCATGCATGTGGCAGGAGTCAGATTCACGACGTTGTTTATATTAACTCACATCAAACGGTTTTTCATTATGTTTCAGACGAATTATTGGACCTGTCTCTTATACACATCTGACGCTGCCGACGAAGGCTTAGGTGTAG
>UQPL01000118.1:0-6093 GCA_900542895.1 uncultured Collinsella sp.
ACGTGGACGCGCACGGACGATGCGTCGGAGGCCACGACCGTTGAGTTTTCGTTTGAGGGCGTGCTGGCCAAAGAGCCTGTCCTGCGCGATGCCTGCGATATCGACCGTGTCTTCCCCCGCGCGCCTTTTGTGCCGGCCGACCACGGCGACCTGGCCGAGCGTTGCGAGACCATCCTCGATCTACAAACCGCCGGCCTCAAGACCCGCCTTGCCCATACGGGTACCAAGGCTGCAGTCATCGGCCTTTCGGGCGGCCTCGATTCCACGCTGGCGCTCCTCGTGACCGTGCGTGCGTTCGACGCCTTGGGCCTGCCGCGCACCGGTATCACGGCCGTGTCCATGCCCGGCTTTGGCACGACGCACCGCACTAAGTCCAATGCCGAGTCGCTCGCTCGTGACTTGGGTGTGAGCTTCCGCGAGGTTTCGATCCACGCGGCTGTGGAGCAGCACTTCAAGGATATCGAGCATGATCCGACCGTGCAGGACGTGACCTACGAGAACAGCCAGGCGCGCGAGCGTACGCAGATTCTGATGGATCTGGCCAACCAGGCTGGCGGTTTTGTCATCGGCACGGGCGACCTGTCGGAGCTGGCGCTCGGCTGGGCTACGTACAACGGCGACCACATGAGCATGTACGCCGTCAACGCGAGCGTGCCTAAGACGCTTGTGCGCCATCTGGTACGCTATGCGGCCGATGTCTTTGGCGGGCGCATTGCCGAGGTCTTGCTCGATATCCTCGATACGCCGGTATCTCCCGAGCTTCTGCCGCCCACGGGCGACGGCGAGATTGCGCAGAAGACTGAGGATTTGGTGGGCCCGTACGAGCTGCACGACTACTTCCTCTACTACCTGCTGCGTTTTGGCTTTGAGCCGGGCAAGATCTACCGTATGGCGCTCAAGAGCTTCGAGGGCGTTTACGACGCCAAGACCGTCCACACGTGGCTGCGTACGTTCTACCGTCGCTTCTTTGCCCAGCAGTTTAAGCGCAGCTGCCTGCCCGATGGTCCCAAGGTGGGCTCGGTGACGCTCAGCCCGCGCGGCGATTGGCGTATGCCAAGTGACGCCAGCTCGCGACTGTGGCTTGCGCAGATCGACGCGCTTAATGCAATTGACTAAGGTTGGCCAAATTGAACCAATACGGGGGTTGCAAGCGTTACACTTTTGCAATCTGATGGCCCGTATCGCGCGGCGCTCTTGTCGGAGCGCCGCGTTTTTTATATCGAAAGGTGGCACCATGCAGGCATCGCAGCGTCTCGACCGCTTTGGCGCGGAGGTCTTCGCCTCGCTCAACAACAAGCTTCTCGCACTGAAGGCTCAGGGCAAGACCATTTATAACATGAGCGTGGGCACGCCCGACTTTAAGCCTTACGACCACGTGGTCGAGGCGCTGACCCAGGCTGCGCAGGACCCAGAGATGTGGAAGTATGCCCTGCGTGACCTGCCGGAACTCAAGCAAGCCGTGTGCGACTACTATGAGCGCCGCTTTGGCGTTTCGGGCATTACACCGTCCATGGTGCAGTCGTGCAACGGCACGCAGGAGGGCGTGGGCCATTTGGGCCTGGCCCTGCTCGATCCGGGTGACACCATTCTGGTTCCCGATCCGTGCTACCCGGTCTTTGAGGCGGGTGCCAAGATCGCCGATGCCAAGCTCGAGTACTATCCGCTGGTTGCCGAGCACAATTACCTGCCCTATGTGGCGGGTATCGATCCCGAGGTGGCCGATCGTGCCAAGTATATGATCGTGTCGCTGCCCGCCAACCCGGTGGGCTCGGTGGGCACGCCCGAGGTCTACGAGGAGATCATCGCTTTCGCCCGCGAGCACGACCTGCTCATCGTCCATGACAACGCGTACTCCGACATCGTGTTCGACGGCGAGCCGGGTGGCAGCTTCTTGCAGTATCCCGGTGCGCTCGAGGTGGGTGTGGAGTTCTTCTCGCTTTCCAAGTCGTTTAACGTCACCGGTGCGCGTATCGGCTTTTTGGTCGGTCGCGAGGATGTGGTCTCTGCCTTTGCCAAGCTGCGCGGCCAGATCGACTTTGGCATGTTCTTCCCGATCCAGAAGGCTGCTATCGCCTGCCTGAACGGTCCGCGCGATGAGGTCGAGGCTCAGCGTCTGAAGTACCAGGAGCGCCGCGATGCCCTGTGCGACGGTCTTGAGGGCCTGGGCTGGGAGCGTCCCAACGCGCATGGCTCTATGTTTGTGTGGGCCAAGCTTCCCGGTGGTCGCACCGATTCCATGGCGTTTTGCGAGGAGCTCATGGAGAAGGCCGGCGTTGTGGTGACGCCGGGTGCGAGTTTTGGTCCTTCGGGCGAGGGACACGTGCGCATGGCGCTGGTTCTGCCACCCGATCAGATTGCTTTGGCTGTCGAGGCCATTCGCGAGGCGGGCCTGTATTAGAAAGCTATTTCGCCTCGTCAATAGCTCGAAACCGATTTCGTGCAGTTATTTTACGAATCCTGCAAACAATTTCGGTAAACGGTCGATTTTTGGCTGCGAATAGGAGCATAATCAAAGTCCCGATTGGATGTATTGGGATTACGGCAAGCCGCTCGGGTCGTTCCCGGGCGGCTTGTTTGTGGAGTGAGATGGGAGTTTCTAATGGTTAACGAGAAGAAGGTCGCTATTGTCGGCTGCGGTTTCGTCGGTTCGTCTTCGGCGTTCGCGCTGATGCAGAGTGGTCTGTTCTCCGAGATGGTCCTCATCGACGTGGACAAGAACCGCGCCGAGGGTGAGGCCCTGGATATCGCGCACGGCATGACGTTTGCCGAGCCGATGAAGATCTATGCCGGCGATTATTCCGATGTCGCCGACGCCGCCATGATCGTCGTCACCGCTGGCGCTGCCCAGAAGCCCGGTGAGACCCGCCTGGACCTGGTCAACAAGAACGTCAATATCTTTAAGTCCATTATCCCCGAGATTAAGAAGTCTGGCTTTGACGGCATTCTGCTCATCGTCTCCAACCCGGTCGATGTTCTGACCTATGCCGCCATCAAGATGTCCGGCTTGCCCGAGGGCCATGTCATCGGCTCCGGCACCGTGCTCGACACCGGCCGTCTGCAGCAGATGCTTGGCGCTCACGTCGAGGTTGACCCGCGCGACGTTCAGGCCTACGTCATGGGTGAGCACGGCGACTCCGAGTTTGTCGCTTGGTCCAGCGCTCAGGTTGCCGGCGTGCCGCTGAACACCTTCTGCGAGCTTCACGGCCACCTGGAGCATGAGGCTGCTGAGAAGCGCATCGCCGAGGACGTCAAGAACTCCGCCTACACCATCATCGAGAAGAAGCACGCCACCTACTATGGCGTCGCCATGGCCGTCAAGCGCATCTGCACCGCCGTCATGCGCGATGAGCAGACCGTTCTGCCCGTCTCCTCGCTCATGGTGGGCGAGTATGGCCTGTCCGATCTCGCCATCTCCATGCCGACTGTCGTTGGCCGCGACGGCGTTGTCTGCCGCGTCCCCGTCCCGCTGGACGATGACGAGCAGCATGAGCTCACCGCCTCCGCCAAGGCCCTCAAGGACATCATCGACAGCGTTGACTTCTCCTGCTAAATCAAGCTCGCTGGAGCGAAAAGCTACAATGAAGGCGTCCGGGTCCACACAGCCCGGGCGCTTTTTTGGTGCAAAGTAACCTGACCCCAATGCACCATCCCAATACACCATAGTCGATGGGAGGGCCATGTCGGATTCGCCTAATTTTTTGACCTATGCCCAGACGGCGTTTGATCCGTTTGAGGAGCGGCCGTTCTGCGCGGTGGATAGCCTGGTCTTTGCGTGGTTGTCCTATTTGCGTTTGCCGGGTGATATGGCGGAGCTGACGAACTGGCAGGGCCTAGACGTACGCGAGCTGCTGCGTGCCGAGTGCTATCGGGACATGATTGACGACTTGTGGGACCCAGAGGGGAGCAGGGCCTTGTTGGAGGCCGTGGCAGCAAGTCCTCGCTACCGTGGCGTGCACGTTTGCGGCTATCGTGCTGTGAGCGATGTGGTGGCGACGGAGCAGTTTGCAGCCATGGCGTTCCAGTTTCCGGCGGGGTTTAGTTACCTTTCCTTCCGGGGGACCGACAGCACGATTGTGGGTTGGAAAGAGGACTTTAACATGGCGTTCCGGTGTCCTGTGCCGGCCCAGGAATCCGCGGCACGTTATATGGACGAGGCGGCGGATGCGATTGACGGGCCGCTTTTGTGCGGAGGTCATTCCAAGGGTGGAAACCTTGCGGTGTACGGTGCGGCAATGTGCTCCGATGTCGCCCGTGAGCGAATCGAACGGGCATATTCCCATGATGGTCCGGGTTTCGTCGAGGAGTTCCTGAACGGCGACGCCTTTGCCGATCTTTCCGGTCGAATCGACAAGACGCTACCTCGGTCGTCGATCTTTGGCATGATGTTCGAGACACAGGAGGACTATGCCATCGTTGAGAGCACCGAGTTCAGCCTGCTGCAACACAATCCCTTTAGCTGGGTGGTTGATGGTCGCGACTTCGTGTACTGCGAGCGCCTGTCCGCCGGTGCTCGATACGTTGATGGCTCTATTCGCGAGATGCTGCTTGCAGTGTCGCCTAGCGAGCGCGAGCGTTTTGTAGATGCGTTGTTCTCCGTGTTTGAGGCTACGGGTGCTGAGCGGTTTGCGGATATCGCTGGGAATCTGCGCGAGAGCCTGCCCGTGATGCTCCAGGCTGCGCAAGGCTTTGACAAGGATACGCGACGCTTTGTCTCGCAGACCATCGCGGCAATCCTTAAATGCGCACTGCTGCCCAAACGACCCCAGATCGACATGCCCGCTGCCGGCAAGAGTTTGGCAGAACAGCTCGAGGCTTGGTAGTCCGAGCTCCTGCGCTAGCCATTGGTGCAAAGCAACCTGTCCCCGATGCACCAATCTTCGATGCGCCTGGGGCGGGCTCGACCGCTATACTGGTTCGTGCTCAATTCGATCTAGAACGGAATGCCGTATATGAAAATCAATCACGCGATTCTGCATATCCTGGACTTTGACTCCGCCGTCAACGTTATGAGCCAGCGCGAGCTCGATATCGAGAGCCGCACCGTGCGCAACTTCGTGACCACGCATCTGCGCCGCGCACGTACCTCGGCCGACAATAAACGCGCCACGTTTGCCGAGAACTCTGCGTTTGGCGGCGAGCTCAGGGGCTATTTCTTTGGCGAGCGCGAGTTCGTGGACCTGTCGCAGCAGATTGCGGAGTTTATCTCCTCCGAGCTCACCAAAGCCGAGAAAGCCGAGTCCACCGACGTGCTCGTGGCCGATTTTGACGACGATGAGGATGCCCGCTGGTTTGCCGTGATGCTGCTGGGCTCCAAGCAGGCTTTTATGCACGAAGTGGGCCGCGAGGAGGGGGAGGTGCGCAACGACATCGCGCGCCACTACGCCATCCTGCCGAACCCCTCGCAAAAGGTGCCGAGCTATGCCATCGTGCGCGCGAGTACCATGGAGATCGGCTACGTGGACAAGAAGCGCAAGATTGCCGGCGAGGACCGTATGCTTATCCCCGATGGCTTGCTGCAGTGCGACACGGGAGTATCGGGCAAGGAGGTCATCGACACCGTGACGCGTGTGGTCGAGGAAGTCGCCGAGGAGCACGGTGCCAACACGGCTGTAGCGCTCGCCAAGGTTAAGGCTGCCGTTGCCGAGAAGGTTGAGGATGACGAGGAGCTGCCGCCTTGGGATATCGTCGACGAGGTCTTTGAGGACGAACCGGTTATCAAGGAGAGTGTGCGCGCGGCACTGACCGAGGAGAAAGTGCCTGAGCGTGTGCCCGTGGAGCGCAAGCAGGTCGAACGCGCGGCGGTGCGCAATCATAAGATCCGTACCGACACGGGTATCGAGATCAGCTTCCCGGCCGAGATGGGCTCGAACTCCGAGTACATCGAGTTTGTCAACGAACCCAACGGCCTCATCTCCATCGAGCTCAAGAATATCGGGTCAATTGAGAATCGATAAACTGCGCTTGAACTGCAGGCAAAGCAAAGGCCGAAGCCCCAATGGAGCTTCGGCCTTTTTGTTTCAAGACTTTAGTCTGCTGGGCGCGCAGCGGCCAGCTTTAAACCACCCGCTACGCGGGTGGAGACAAACGGCTTTA
>UQPL01000119.1:0-6064 GCA_900542895.1 uncultured Collinsella sp.
GTATACGGGTGCATCATCGACGTCTTCAATACAGAAGATATCAGTGCGGAATGTTCCGGAGAGAAACCCCCGTCACGCCCCCGGATCCCCTGCGTTTACGGCCTTGAGGTCGGCGTGGGCGGAGATCGTGGCTGATGGGGATACATGTCCCGGTCGCTGTTTCGCGGCTTTGCCGCGAAAGGCGCGCTACTTTGGGATGGGCGGGGAACGTGGTTGTTGCGGCAACTGGTCCCCACCATAAATTACCCTTGGCATACTTGCGCGAATACCTGCTCGTGCTACACTTGCAATTGCTGTTTCAGGGCGGGGTGAAATTCCCCACTGGCGGTAAATCGGGCGGTGCCAAAGGGGTGCCGTGGCGCAGGCGAGGATCTGCGTCGAGCCGATGAGTCCGCGACCCGTGCGTGCGTTGGTTCGCATGCCGGCTGAACTGGTGAGATCCCAGTACCAACGGTTAGAGTCCGGATGAAAGAGGCAGGTGATCTTATGTCTGAACAGTCGCAGCATATCCATTTTGAGAACACGAATAGGTGGAGCACCAAACAGCTCGTTACCATGGCGTTGATGTGCGCCTTGGGTGCCCTGTTTATGTACGTGCAGCTGCCCATCCTTCCTTCGGCGCCGTTTTTGACGTATGACCCGTCGCTGGTGCCGGCGATGGTGTGCGGATTTGCGTATGGCCCCGGTGCTGGTACCGCTGTTGCAGCCATGGCGATCGTTATCCATGCGCTCACTACGGGTGACTGGGTCGGCGCGCTTATGAACCTGGTTGCCACGCTGGGCTACATTCTGCCCGCGGCTACCGTTTACCAGAAGATGCACACCTATAAGGGTGCCGTGATTGGCCTGGTGCTCGGCGTCATTGCCGCTACGGCGCTGTCTATGGTCGCAAACCTTACCATTGGCGTTTGGTTCTGGTATGGCTCGGTCGATGCGATCGCCCCGCTCATGATTCCTGCCGTACTGCCGTTCAACCTTATCAAGACCGTGCTTAACTCGGTGTTGACGCTGGCGGTGTATAAAGCAGTCTCCAACCTCATCACGCCTAAAAAGGACCAGGTCAAAGGCCGCGCATGATTGAGTGTCGAGGCGTTTCCTTTAGCTATGACGGTGCCGTGTCGGCACTCGATGGTGTCGATCTGAACATCGAGGACGGGGAGTTTTTCTGCATCCTCGGTGGCAATGGGTCGGGCAAGTCGACGTTTGCCAAGCATCTGAATGCACTGTTGCAGCCCGATGCGGGCACGGTACGCGTCAACGGCATGGATGCGTCCGACCCCGAGCTGGTCTACGACATTCGTTCGACCGCGGGCATGGTATTCCAGAATCCCGATGATCAGCTGGTGGCAACGCTTGTCGAAGATGATGTTGCGTTCGGTCCCGAAAACCTTGGCGTGCCATCGGCGCAAATTGCGCAGCGCGTACGCGAGGCGCTGAAGGGTGTGGGCCTGGTGGGCTTTGAGCGTCACGAGACCCATGCGCTTTCGGGCGGCCAAAAGCAGCGCGTGGCGCTTGCCGGCGTGCTCGCCATGGAGCCGCGCGTGCTCATTTTGGATGAGGCTTCTTCGATGCTCGATCCGCGTGGACGCAAGGGCCTCATGAAGGCTTGCCACGCGTTGCACAATCGTGGCATGACCATCGTGATGATTACGCACTTTATGGAAGAGGCCGCCGAGGCCGATCGCGTTGCTGTCTTCCAAGCGGGCCGCGTTGCCATGCTCGGTACGCCCGAGGAAATCTTGACGCGGGCGGACGAACTTGCGCAGCTCAACCTGGATATGCCGGCGTCGTGCTGCCTAGGTAGGGCACTTCGTGAGAAGGGCGTTTCCGTTTGCGCGCAGGTGCGCGAGGCAGATATGGTCGCCGAGATTGCACAGGCTTATGCCGAGCGGAGCGGGACGGACATCGCAGGGCAGCCTTTCGCATCCGATTCTCACGTGCTTGACAATGGATCCTCTGCGGCCGACGGGATAGCCGCGTCGGAGCCCGTTATTGAGATTTCGCACCTCTCGCATAGTTACTCGCTGAGCGCCCGCGAGCGCCGTCGATGGCGCAAGCGCTCGACCACTGCGGACGCATCGAGCAAACAGGCTCTTTGGGGCAACGATCCAAACAGCCCCTGGGCGCTACGTGATGTTTCGCTGACGGTGCGCCGCGGCGAGTTTCTGGGATTGGCGGGTCATACCGGCTCGGGTAAATCGACGCTGGTTCAGCATCTCAACGGGTTGATTCGTCCGCAGGAGGGAAGCGTTTGCGCGCTGGGGCTCGACCTATCAAGCAAGAAAGACGCCGCCGCGGTTAAGGCCAAGGTCGGCGTGGTGTTTCAGTATCCCGAGCGCCAGCTATTTGCCGAGACCGTGGCGCGGGACGTGGCGTTTGGCCCGCGCAACCTTGGCCTGCCAGAAGACGAGGTTGCACGCCGTGTCGCATCATCGCTTGCGCGCGTGGGCCTCGACCTTGCTGCGATGGGCGACAAGAGCCCCTTTGAGCTTTCGGGCGGCCAGCAGCGCCGCGTGGCGTTTGCCGGCGTGCTCGCCATGGAGCCCGAGGTGCTGGTGCTCGACGAGCCCATGGCGGGGCTCGATCCGGCTGCGCGCGGGGATTTCCTGGGGCTCATCGATCGACTCCATCGCGAGGGCCTGACTGTTGTCATGGTTTCGCATAGCATGGATGACCTGGCAAATTGCTGTGACCGTATCGTTGTGATGAACGAGGGCGCCGTGTTTGCCGAGGGAACGCCCGCGCAGGTGTTTGCGCGCGCGAACGAGCTCAAATCGATCGGCCTGGGCGTTCCTGCCGCCCAGCGCATGGCGCTGGCGCTTGCGCAAGCCGGTGTGCCGCTCCGCTGCGACAAGCTTTATACGGTTGAGGCGCTAGCCGACGAGTTGGCCGGCTTGCTGCTGGGCTGCGCGGACGTGCCTTTGAGGGTTCCGTGTCAGGCTGGTTCCAAGGCGCCCACGCGAGAGGAGGGCTGCTAATGGAGGCGTTCTCATTTGGCAGCTACTATCCCGGGGATAGCGCGGTGCATCGTCTGGATCCGCGTACTAAGTTGCTCCTAGGTTTCGCATTTCTGGTCACCGTGCTCACCGTCGGAAGCTTTTGCGGGCTGGTTCCGGTCGCATTTTTTGTCGTGCTGGTCTATCTCGCAGCCCGGGTGCCGTTGCGCCGGGTCCTATCATCGATTGCACCATTGCTGGCGATTGTCGTGGTGGTCGCGGTGCTCAACCTGTTTTCCGACCAGAGTGGCCGCATCCTGTGGCAGCTTGGCTTTTTGCAGGTGAGCGAGGGCTCGCTGCGTTCTGCGGCGTTTGTGGCGTGCCGCCTGACGTTGATGATGGCCGGCATGAGCGCCATTACACTCACCACGCCGACGCTCGACCTCACCGCGGGCTTTGAACGTCTGCTCGCACCATTTGCGCGCGTGGGGCTTCCGGCGCACGAGCTCGGCATGATTATGGGTATCGCGCTGCGGTTTATGCCGCAATTTGCAACCGAGATGAAACAGACGACCGATGCACAGGCAAGCCGCGGCGCGCGCGTGACGGGCGGTCCGCTCGGCGGCGTGCGCATGCTCGGCAGTGTAGCGATTCCGCTGTTCACCGGCGTGTTCCGTCATGCCGAGACGCTTTCGGCCGCTATGGATGCGCGCTGTTATCACGGCGAGCAGGGACGTACACGTCTGCATGCGCTTACGTTTGGCCGTGGGGATGCACTGGCCGCGGTGGCGATGGCGCTGCTGGTGACATGCGTTGTCGTTATCAATCTTCAACTCGTCTAAGCTCGATTCGAGCGCAAGAAAGGGGTCTCTATGACCGACATCGATCGCACGGCTCAGCTCGAGCGCGTCTGCTCGTATCTCAGGCGCATTCCGGCGTGGTATCTTGCCACGACCGATGCGAGCGACGGGCATCAGCCCCGCGTGAGGCCGTTTTCGTTTGCCATGGTCGATGATGGCAAGCTGTGGTTTTGCACGTCGCGCGACAAGGACGTGTGGGCGGAGTTGAGCGCGAATCCCAAGTTTGAGGTATCGGGCTGGAAGCCGGGGGAGTGCTGGATCGTGTTAACTGGCGAGGCCGCGCTCGAGGACGATGCAGTCGTGAGCGACAAGGTGCGCCGGGCAGGCTTTAGGCACATGGTGGGCATTGGCGAGCAACACGATAGCGCCAACGACGGCCGCCTTGCGTTCTTCTCGGTCCGCAACATCGCCGCGCGGTTCTGCGATATCGACGGCAGCGAAGAGCTCCTCGAGCTCTAATTTCCCAAATTGGCTACCCATTCCAAAAAGACTGGTCAGACGACAGGAGGAAACGTGGACGGATTGAATACGGTGCTGGAGTATCTGACGTCGGTGCCGGCGTGGTATCTGGCGACGAGTGTGGACGGGCAGCCGCATGTGCGTCCGTTCTCGTTTGCACAGATTCAGGATGGCAAGCTGTGGTTTGTGACGGCGCGCACCAAAGACGTGTGGCAAGAGCTGCTGCAAAACCGGCGCTTTGAGGCCACGAGTTGGTGGCCGGGCCACGGTTGGTTGATTCTGCGCGGGCGTGCGGGGCTGGAAGACCGGGCTTCGAGTGGAATGCGCGAGGCCGGATGGAAACATCTTGAGCGCTTGAGCGAGCACTATGAGGGGCCTAACGACCCCGCGCTCGTCTTCTTTAGCGTGGAGGAACCCGAGGCCTTTATCTGCAACCATGACGAATGGGTGCCGGTCGAGCTCTAGCCAGCTGGCTCATCCTAACAATTTAGTTTTCGCATGGGCGGGCCCCGTGTTGCCCGGCACCGTAAGGAGTGCCGGTCAATACGGGGCCCGCTCTATTTGTCAATTCCTTCAAGCGAATGTGTCGGGAATGTTTCAATGCATGAATATGCAAACTATTTACGTATTCATGCATCTTTTGGTGCTAAAGTTTCAACCCACTTCATAACGACCGCTGCGAAATGCGCATCGGTGCATAAATCGCAGACAAGGAGTCTGATATGTCTTTGAAGGTTGGGATCGTCGGCGCGGCTGGATATGCCGGTGCCGAGCTTATTCGCCTCGTGCTCGGCCATCCCGAGTTTGAACTTGTTGCCATTACGTCCAACGCCGATGCCGGCCAGCCGCTGTCCGCGGTGTATCCGAGCTTTGCTGGCGTGAGCGACCTGGTTTTCACCACGCATGACGCCCCCGAGCTCAAGGGCTGCGATGCGGTCTTTCTTGCCGTGCCGCACACCGCCGCCATGGCACAGGTGCCCGCGCTGCTTGCATCGGGCGTCTCCTGCTTTGATCTTTCGGCCGATTACCGTCTGAGCGACCCGTCCGTCTTTGAGGCATGGTATGCCGCCGAGCACACGAGCCCCGAGCTGCTCAAGACTCGCGCTTTTGGCCTGCCCGAGCTGTTCTGTCAGGACTTAGAGACCGCTGCTTCCAGCCATGCCGCCGGAAAGCCCGTTTTGGTCGCCTGCGCCGGCTGCTATCCCACCGCAACGAGCCTTGCTGCTGCTCCTGCCGTGCGTGCGGGCTGGGTGGCAGAGAACGGTCCCGTAATCGTCGATGCTATTAGCGGCGTGACGGGTGCCGGTAAGTCCTGCAACGCCCGCACCCACTTTTGCAGCGCGGACGAGAACCTGGAAGCCTATGGCGTAGGCAAGCATCGCCATACGCCCGAGATTGAGCAGATCCTGGGCCTGACCGACCGCATTGTCTTTACTCCGCACCTGGCACCGCTCAAGCGCGGCCTGCTCTCTACGGTGACGCTGCCGCTCGCGCCGCAGGCTCTCGACACGCTGACTCTTGAGGATGTCGTCGACCATTACAAGAAGTTTTACGCCGGTCGCACTTTTGTGCGCGTGCTCGATGCCGGTCAGCAGCCCAAGACGGCTTCGGTCGTCGGTACCAATGCCGCCCAGATCGGCCTTGCGCTCAACAAGCGTGCGGGCGTGCTGGTGGCGACGGGCGCTATCGACAATTTGTGCAAGGGTGCCGCGGGCCAGGCGGTCCAGTGCGCCAACATCGTCTTTGGTTTTGACGAGCGACGAGGCTTGCCCACAGTGGCGTGCCCGGTGTAGCACATTCGATTGTTAA
>UQPL01000120.1:0-6036 GCA_900542895.1 uncultured Collinsella sp.
CCACTCCTGAAAAGGACGCCGACGAGGCGGCTACAAAAAAGTCGGGACGCACGACAGCCGATGAACCAAAGCTCGCTGCAACCGGCGACTCCACTTGGATGGCCAGCATCGCATTGGCCATGGCGGCCACGGCCTGCTTCACGGCAGCGAGAAGGCTTGAGCCCAAGCAGCATAGGCACGAACAGTAGCTCAAAGCGAACTCAACTGGGAAGGGCAGATGGATAGCCGTCCTTCTCTTATAATCAACCCAATCCGCTGAAATGCAATCAGTTAACGAGTTTCGCCAGACGCTCGGCCTCTACCCCGCTCTAGCAAGCCACCAGGCGATGAGATAATGCCCACGACTATCAACGTAAGCAAGGAGCGCGCTATGGCAGACAACGAGACCAAACCCTCGGCGAACGACGGCCGAGAGGAGCTCGTGGCAAAACAGCTCGCATCGACCAAAATCCACCTCGCGCTCACTCAGAAGCGGGTGGACGTCTCCGGCGCCATCAAGCTACCGCTCGAGCGAATTCCCCAACTCGGCGTGGCGTTCGCCTCGCTCCCCTCGATGTTTCGCACCGTCACCAACACGGTGAGCGTGCCCACGCTGCTCCAGGCGACTGACAAATATGGTAACCCGCTCGATCCGTCGAAACTCAACACGTTCAAGGACGGCAGCGGTCTCACAGGGGGCTACCGCGACGCCGCCAAGGGCCTTGGGCAGGCGCGCTTCCACGTAGTCGAGGGCGACATCGCCACGAGCGTCACGCAGGTGCCTTACGATCCAACATCGCTATTCATGGCAGCCGCAATCGCGCAGATAAACCAAAAGCTCGACTCCATCCAGGAGTCCGTCGACGAAATGTTCGAGTACATGCGTCAGCGCGACAAGGCCAACATGCGTGGCAACCTCAAGACGCTCGCAGACATCCTCAACGGTTACGGCCTCAACTACGGCAACGCCACCTACATGGCAAACGCCCATATGAAGGTGCTCGACATCAAGCAGTCGTCCGCGCAGGACATGGAACTCTTCCGCTCGCAGGCACAGGCGGATCTGAAAAAGAAAGGGTTCATCGAGGTGCGAGACGGCTTGGGCAGACGCCTCGACAAGGTGCTCGACTACCTCAAAGACTGCCAGCTCGCCACCTACATCCACGCGTTCTCGCTGTTCCTCGAACCCATGCTCGCCCAGAACTTCGAGCCCGCAAAGCTCGCGGACGCCACTGCGAAGATCGAGGCTGATTCGATCGCGTACCGCGAGCTCTACACCGACTGCTACAACGCACTCGAAGCGGGGGCTGTCGACACCGTCGATGCGGCACTGCTGGGCGGTATCGCGTCCGCGGGCAAATTGCTCGGTCACGCCATCGCAAAGACCCCCGTGGGCGACCATACACTCATCGACGAGGCGCTCGAAGGCGCAGGAGAGAGCATCGGAAAGTTCAACGACAAGCAATCCGAGAAACTCCTCGAAAAGCTCCATCAGGCAAAGACGCCCGACGTCACGCCGTTCAAGCAGAGCGTAAAGGAGATCGACACCCTCTACAACCGCCCCGCGCAGATCGCCGTGGACGCCGAGAACGTCTACATCTTGTCTGCCAAGCAGCAGGAAGAGTAACGATACGCGACAGGCACGCGCCATGCAGACAGCTAACGCCCCTACCTTCCCGCCGCCTTCAGCTTCAGCAGCAGGTCGCCCAGCTCGGGGCACTTGCTAGAGAGGCGTGTCTGGGCCCGCTCGCCCATCCCCCAACGTTGGCGGACTTCTTGGGCGCGCGGACTCACGTGATAGTCCCCGTCCATCACCTGCTTGAGCAGCTTGGCGGTCACGCGCGCATCGGCCAGGGCGCTGTGGGCATGGCCCGTCGACTCGTCAAACTCGATGCCGAACCACGTTGCCGCGTCGCCCAACGAGACGCGCCCGTGGCTGCCAACGTCCATGATCGAGGTGTAAAACGCCTGCAGGTCGGCCCAGTCCGTAGGAAATGTGGAAAGGTCGATGTGCTTTGCCTGGCACTCGGTCAAAAGCTGCCGACGGTCCGCACCGCTCCAACAGACCACCTGGGCGGAGTAGCGACCGATCCAATCGCTGAGCCTTTTGATCACCGCATAGAGCGGATCGGCCATCGCAGTGTCCACAGCCAATATCCCCGTAAGCCCGCGGACGGGAAACGCAACGCCTTCGGTAAATTCCGTCTGCACAAACTGCGAGAACTCGCCCATAACGTTGCCGTGGTAATCGAGCTTGACGGCGCCGACCTCGATAATCTCATTGCGCAGTCCACGGCGCTGGCGCTGCTTTGGCACCGGCGCAAACTCAAAGTCCAGCACAATCTGGCGCGCAAAGTTCGTCGTATCGATAGCCGAGATACCCGGCGTCTTTTCAACTGACACGGTTAGGGCCTTTCTCCATTGCCTGCCGCTTGCTACATAGGCGGCTACATTGCCGTAAGGATAGGTGGCCGCGCGGACATGAAAGCTGGGCGCAATACCATGCGCCAGGCACACGTCATGCAGACGGCCCCAAGAGAGTTGCCCGCTCTATTCAAATGCATGAAAAAGATTTAGGCCCGGTGACTTGAATCAGCGGTCATCCCGGGCCCATCAGAGCTCGTAGAGCTCTTGGTTGCTTTGGTCTCGCTCTTCACGGCGCTTATCGAACTTTCCGAGGCACTCAAGCAGCATTCGAAGCATAACAAGTCGCTGCCATTAAGGCACTGACCTCTTGACCAAGCAACGGCGCTGCCCAGCTATCACCCTTGGGCTGCCGTCAACTTTATTCTATCCGCGAGCATCTGGTTTACCAAATGGATTTTCGGTAAAGGAAGCACGGCACGCCCGCAAAACCACTACGCCCCAAGTGCCGCCATGGGAATCACCGCCACGCCGTCGTCGCGTGTGTAGGCAATGCTCCCCTTTCCAACCACGACCGCCAAAAACGCCGGCGCGGCATTCTGGGCGGCAGGATTGGAGAGCACTTTCCTCTCCAGCGCCTTGAGATTTCTCGCTCCATCGTCTGCTTTCGCATCACTCAGCTTGACCTCGATGGCTCCCCAGCGCCCGTCGTGCTCAACGATCAGATCGACCTCAAGGCCCTTCTCATCTCGGAAATAATGGACGCTGTTGTCGACACCGCCGTAGGTGGAAAGGAACACGCGCACGTCGCGCAGGACGAGATTCTCAAAGAGCATCCCCAGCGTTTGCATATCGCCAAGCAGCCGCTCAGGGGTAGCCCCCAGCAACGCCGCCGCAAGTGACGGGTCACAGAAGTAGCGCTTGGGGCGCACGCGAACGCGGGCCTTCGAGCGCATGGGCGGCTCCCATCCGCACAGGTCCTCGGTCAGCTTGAGCCTGTTGAAGAGGTCCAAGTACGCAGCGATGGTCCTCTCGTCGGGGCCCGCCTCACCGTACGAGGCGTCCTTTACGAGCGTCTTGTACGTGACAGCCTGGCTCTCGTTCATGGCAAGAGCTCGCAAAAGGCCGTGTGCAAGCTCGGGCGACATGCCCTCGTCCAGCACGTTGACGTCGAGCACCGAGTGCACGTACTGGCTTGCCGTCTCTCGCGCAAGATCTTCCGAAAGCCCAAGATTTGCAGGCCAACCGCCCCTGCAGCACCAGCGGGCGACGTCATCCACCGTGCTCTCGCGACGCTGAGGGGCAAAATCCTCGCCCTTAAAGAGGCTTGCCAGTGACACGAGCGGCTCGCCGTCGCCCGACTCACACAGGGCCATGGGGCGCATTGACAGACGGGCGATCCTACCCGTGCCGGAATGACGAACATGGCTGCGCTCCTCGCTTTTGAGCGCGGTCGAGCCCGTGAGCAAAAGTGTCCCCCGTTCGTTGCCGCTCGCGTCCACGAAACGCCGGGCGGCATCCCAAACCTCGGGCACCTCCTGCCATTCATCGACCAGGTGTGGCGCATCGCCGATGAGCGCCAGGCTTGGGTCGACCTCTGCCGCCGCACGCTGCGCAGGCTCATCGAGCCTGGAGACGCTCGCCGAGCGAGAGAGCGCCGTCCAGGTCTTGCCGCACCATTTGGGGCCGTTGATCTCCACACAGCCAAACGCCCGCATAAGGGTGTCGAGGCGCTCCTCTATGAGCCGGGGCCTATATCCCTTTTGGGTCAATCTCTTTGGTGCATCCATAGACGGCCGTCCCTCTCTATCACGCGATATGCGAAATTACGCCATTCTCAATGCTGATTTTACGCTACTTTCAATGTAGTTTTTACGCCATGACAGATGTAGTTTTTACGCCATTTTCATTGAAGGTTTTACGCTTGGCATCCTTAGCGCGACCCATTCCGAGCATCACATCAGAGCGTGCTTGGTTATCTCCGCTCGCACATCTCGGCAAACGAAATCAGCTTGGCATCTCCCCTGCTCGCCGCAGCTTCCTGACATCCTTGCGTAAAGCCTCGCTTCGAGAAGATCGCATAGCTTTTGTGCTGCCGCCTAAAGAGCTCGCTTCGATGCACGAGCTTTTGCAGCACGTCTTCGCCCACCGGTTCATTGCGCCATTTGCATTCCGCAAACAGCGCAGTGCCCTCGCCATCGTCAACAATCAAGTCGATTTCTTCCTGCGTATGCGTGCGATTATCCGTCCCCCACCAGCGCCCAACGCTTGCCGGAACCACATCAAGCTGGCCCGCCCGCGCGAGTTCGTACACGTATTGTCTGCATATAAGCTCAAAGACCGTACCCATGTAATCCGATACGTGCGGCTCAATGCGCTCATACGCCATCTCGGCCATATCGTTTTGAATCAGCCCGATGTTCTGCGGAACAAACTTGTACCAGAACCTAAACATCTGATCGCTCAGCAGATACACGGCTCGCTTATTGCTCGTCTCGTTTAGGGGCAGCTCGCGCTCGACAATCCCAAGCGACGCCAGCTTATCCACATAGCTCTTTACGTTGCTCGCAGGGATTCCCGTAGAGCTCGCAATCTCCGAGATCTTCGAGCGCCCCTGGGCAATTGCTTGCACGATCGCATCATATTGCTCGGGATTGCGGCACTCCTGCAATAGCAGGTTACTCGGCTCCTCAAAGAGATAGCCCGTAGGAGTAAGAAAAAGACGTTTGATGTTGTCCTTGAGCGGTGCGGCAGGATCGACTTTCTCGATATATGCAGGAATGCCACCTGTCATGCCATAGCAAACTGCAGCGTCTTCGCGACCCATGCTCTGCCACAACCCGAGGGTCGTCGTAAAATCGAGCGGCATGATCTTAAACTGGGCCGTACGCCTACCGTATAGTGGGCTCTCGTAGCCCAACACCTGTTCCTCCATAAACGAAAGAGACGAGCCGCATAGGATCAGCATTAGCCTGGTCTCTTTGCATAAGTGGTCGATCTTGTCTTGCAGCAACGAGCTGATCTCGGGATTCGATTGGGCGAGATAGGGATACTCGTCAATCACGACAATCAAACGCTCCGTTCGAGCCATGGTGACCAATGCATCGAACGCCTCGTCAAAACTACGAAACGACACGCCTGCAGCACCAACCGAGCCTGCAAGTATCGCCTGGCTAAAGCCGTGCAGGTTTGCCTCCGCATTGGTACGACGAGCTTGAAAGTAAATAGCCTTCTTGCCTTGGATGAACTCTGTGATAAGGCGCGTTTTACCCACACGACGGCGGCCGTAAATCACAGGCATCTCAAAGGAGTCCGTGCCATACAGTCGATTGAGCTCGGACATTTCCGCTGTTCTTCCGACAAACATAGACCATCCTTCCTTTACGTTATAGCTAGCTATATTATACCTTCCTATAATATAGCTAGCTATAACGTAATTCGACAAGCGGCGCACACGAAAGGGGCGGTACACCACCGCACGTGGACCGTTCCGGAAAATGCATCCCGTTCTGGAGCCAAAAACTGGGCCGTAGTTTCCGCCAAGCATCCCATCCGGAAAGCGTGTCCCGTTCTGAGCGCCAAATCCGGGACGCAGTTTCCACTCCAAACAAAAGGCCCCGGCTCGCGATGGAGCTGGGGCCAAAGGTGCAGCATATACCTGTCTCTTATACACATCTGACGCTGCCGACGAAG
>UQPL01000121.1:0-6000 GCA_900542895.1 uncultured Collinsella sp.
GAGCGGCAATCTGCCTTTCAACTTCGGCGGCATGACCAGAAGGTCAATGCCGCCTTGTTTCAAGGCACCTTGCTCGCTCTGGCGGGCTTTCGCTGTCGTTGCCAAAACAACGGCGTTCCCTTGGCTGGCTTAAAGTGACACTTGTGCCTGTGGCGTTGTCATCGCTGCCGAATGTAGCACTTGGGGAGGTTCCTTTTCTGCCGGTAGTTGGGGACACTCCTTTGGTGCAGGGGGCGGCTAAAAGAGTCCCGTCCCACATTAGCTACCCGTGGGAGGGGTGAGCGGTTACTCGCCCAGAATCAGCGCCGCGAGCTCTGCCTGGCTGTCCACCACGTAGTCGGCGCCGGCTGCCTCCAGCTCTGCGCGGCCGCGGAAGCCCCAGCTGACGCCCGCGCTCTTAAGGCCGGCGTTGTGGCCGGTTAGGATATCGACATTGGAATCGCCCACATAGAGCGTGGTTGCCGGATCGGCGCCCAGCTCCTCCATCACATGCAGCGTGACGGGTGCTTCGGGCTTGGGCGGAAACGCATCGACACGGCCCTGTACCAGCGCAAAGTGCTCGGAACCAAAATACTTCTCGATAAGAGGAGCCGCCGAGACGTGGTCCTTGTTAGTGAGCACGGCAAGCTGCACACCCGCGGCGCGCAAACGGTCGAGCATCTCGATCGTGCCGGCATAGGGGGCGGTGTGGTCCTCCTTGTGCTCGCCGTAATAAGCCCTAAACTCGGCAAGCGTCTGCTCAAACATACGGCCGTCGCCCGCGTATTCGGCGGGCATAAAGCGCTCGACCAGCTTAAGCATGCCGTTTCCCACTTTGTAGCGGTACTCGTCCACGGCAAACGTGGGCCAGCCGTGCATCTCACAGGTGTGGTTGCCGGCGGCCGCCAGATCCTCGAGCGTGTTGAGGAGGGTGCCGTCTAAATCAAAAATCACATGGGAAAAAGCTGCTGCCATGAAAGCTCCCGTCGTTGGGTTTCAAAACGCACCCCATAATACTGGGCTTCCGCGTTGGGCGTGCTTGGAATCTGAACATCTTCAGGGTTATCGAGCTGCATCGCGCCAGCCGTGCGAACTTGCCGCTAGCAAATCCTGGGCAGCTGCTCTCCCACGAGCATGTCGAGGATGCGGGTCGATCCCCAGCCGGTGCGTACGCGCACGGCGGGTCGAGCGCCCTCGGCAAGCGGCAGCACGCGACCGATGATGGCGGCGTTCTCGCCGTAGCGGGCGGCGCGCATGGCCGCCAGCGCGGCATCGGCCTGCTCGGCCGGCACCACGGCGACCATCTTGCCCTCGTTTGCCACCTGCAGAACGTCGTAGCCGAGCATCTCGCAGGCGGCCTGCACGTCGGGGCGCACGGGCACGGCATCCTCGTCGATCTCCATGGCAACGCCGCTGGCCTGGGCAAACTCGTTGAGCGTGGATGCCAGGCCGCCACGCGTGGGGTCGCGGAAGCAGCGGGTGTCGGGAGCGGCGGCGAGCACGTCGGCAATCAGATGATTGAGCGGCGCAGCGTCGCTTTCGATGTTGCTCGAAAACGCCAAGCCCTCGCGCTGGCTCATGATGGCGATGCCGTGGTCGCCTAGCGTGCCCGATACCAGGATGGTGTCGCCGGGCCGACAGTTTGCACCGCTGAGCACTACGCCCGTGGGCACTTCGCCCACGCCGGCGGTATTGATGTAGACGCCGTCGGCACCGCCACGCTCGACCACCTTGGTGTCGCCGGTGATAATCTTCACACCTGCCTCATGTGCCGTTTCGGCCATGGTCTGCACAATCTGGCGCAGCTTGTCCATGGGATAGCCCTCTTCGAGGATAAAGCCGCATGAGAGGTAGCGCACGTTAGCGCCCGAGGTCGCGACGTCGTTGACGGTTCCGCACACGGCGAGGCGGCCGATGTTGCCGCCGGGGAAGAACTGCGGCGTTACCACAAAGCTGTCGGTCGACATGGCGATTCGCCCGCTTGCGGGCAGCGCGGCGACACCGGCATCGTTGCCCGCAAGCAGCTCGGGCGATCCAAAGGCATCCAGAAAGACCTCATCGATAATGCGCTTCATCATCTGGCCGCCGGAGCCGTGGCCCAGCAGGACAGTGCTATCGGTGGCAGTACGGGACATATCGAAAACTCCAATCGTGGGTGGTGCCAGCGTGCGGGTGCGTCCGGGCTAGCCGTGGTATCTAAAGTACGCCGCGCAGCTGCCTTCGGAGCTCACCATGCAGGGGCCGACAGGGTGCTCAGGCGTGCAGGTGCGGCCAAAGAGCGGGCAGTCGTTCGGCGTGATGGCGCCGCGCAGCACGTCGCCGCAGCGGCACCCGCGTGGCTCGACCGTCGCCTCAACGGGCACATCGAAGCGGGCGCGCGCATCAAAGCATGAGAACTCAGGGCGGATGGAAAGACCCGAATTGGCAATCGGTCCCAGCCCGCGCCACGTGGTGTCGCACGGCTCAAATACCTGCTCGACCAGCTGGCGCGCTACGGGATTGCCGTCTGCATTGACGCCACGGCGGTAGGCGTTGTCGATCGCCGGCCTGTGCTCGACAATCATCTGGACCAGCATGCAGATACCCTGCAGAATATCGACCGGCTCAAATCCCGTGACCACGCCGGGGGTCTCGAACTCGTCGACCAAAAAGCTAAAGGGCGCCAAGCCCGTGATGGTAGCGACGTGACCAGGCAGGATAAAGCCGTCGATGGTCGTCTCGGGGTCGTTGGAGATCGCACGCAGAGCCGGCGGCGTGGTCTTGTGAGCACAGTAGACCGAGAAGTTCTGGAGCCCGCGCGCGTCGGCCTCCAGGATAGCGGCGGCAATGGTGGGCGTTGTGGTCTCAAAGCCGACGCCCATAAAGATGACCGGGCGTTCGGGATTTTGCTCGGCAATGTCGAGTGCGTCGAGCGGAGAGTAGACGATGCGGATATCGCGCCCCGCCGCCTTTTGCGCGGCAAGCGAGGTGGACGATCCGGGCACGCGCATCATGTCGCCAAAGGTGGTGATGATGGCGCCGTCCATGTTGGAAAGCGCGATTGCGTGATCGATGTCGCGGTTGGCGGTGACGCAAACGGGGCACCCCGGGCCGCTTAGCAGTTTGAGTCCCGTCGGCATAATGGAACGAAAGCCATAGCGGCCAATGCTCACGGTGTGCGTACCGCAGACTTCCATAAGGTTGATGCTGCGGTTGCCGACAAGCTCATGAATACGATCGATGAGCTCGCGAGCCAGCTTGGGGTCGCGAAATGCCGAAAAGTCGATACCGGAGCGAACCGGCTGCGCCGCCGCCACTAGTATGCCTCGGCCGGGTTGGTGGCGAGCTGGTCCTCTTCGGCCAGCTCGGCCATGGTATTGACGAGCTCGAGTGTCTCTTGGGCTTCCTGCTCATCGACAATCTGAATGCCAAAGCCGGCGTGCACGAGAATATAGTCGCCTACCTGTGCCGTCGGCACGAGGCGCAGCGAAACGGGGCGCTCGATGCCCATCATGTCGACGGTCGCCTTAAGGTCGTCGTCGCGTTTGACCACTTTACCGGGAACGGCAAGGCACATAATGTTCCCCTTTTATACGTTTTGCGCTGGACAGGCGCCTAATTACCCATCAGTTGATGGTAGCGCTCGCGGGAGTCGCGAGCAAACGCGTTACACCTGTGAGACGGCGGCGTGCAGGCTGGCAAAACAGCCTACCCGTGCTGTCTGCGCGAGGCGAGCACGAGCGATGGTGGCCTGACCGTAGGCGATGCAGCCGTCGTTGACGGGCACAGCGTGGGGGACCAAGACGGCAAGACCGGCGTCTTTGAGTTCGTGGGTAAGGAGCTGAAGCAAAAGTCGGTTCATGAACACGCCGCCCGAGAGTGCGACGGTATCGATGCCTTCGCGCGCGCAGATTTCGCGTGCGATTCGTGCCGAAGAGCGCGCGATGGCGATATGGAAGTCGAGCGCGAGCCTGCCGGCGGGTACGCCGGTCCTGATTCCCTCCAAAAGCGCCTCAATAAGCGATCTGGAGTTTAGAACATGGCAGGCGTCCGGACGGGATGGTTCGGTTACGGAAAAGCCCGCTATATTTCCGGTGGGGCAGGCACTTTCACTGCTGAGCGCGCGCCAGGCGGCGGCCTCAAGCTCGATGGCGGGTTCGCCCTCGTAGGTTGCCTTGTCGCAGATGCCCAGAATTGCTGCCGCGGCATCAAAGAGACGTCCCATGCTGCTGGTATGCGGGCTGTTGATGCCGCGCTCGATCATGGTGGCTGTCACGCTGCGCGTTTGCTCGTCGAGACTGTCCAAAAGCCGAGCGGCACCTGGGTGCTCGAGCAGGCCGAGCTCACTGAGCAGGGCAAAGGCGTTGCGGCGGGCATCGCGCACGGAGGCCGCCCCGCCGGGGAGCGCCCAGGTGCGCAAATGCGCGGCGCGCCCAAAGCCGCCAAGGCTGGCAACAAGAAACTCGCCGCCCCAAATGGTCCCATCGGTGCCGGCGCCGGTGCCGTCAAAGGCGATGCCAAGGACGCGCGCGTCGGTTGTAAGCTGGCCCGCGGCGATGGCCTCGGCCATTACGCTCGCGATATGCGCATGATGGTGCTGCACCTCGACGAGCGGCAGATTGCATTTTCGCGCCTGCTCGCGCGCCCACTGGCCCGATAGATAGCTGGGGTGTAAATCGCAGGCCAAGGCGGCGGGCGCCAAGTCAAAGAGATCTTCCAAGCGCGTGTGCGCGGCGTTCCAGGCATCGAAGGTCTCGCCGTTTTCAACATCGCCGATATGCTGCGACACAAAACAGGTTGCCTCGCCGTTCGTCCCTTCACGCGTAAGCGCAATCGTGGCCTTTTGTTGTGGCCCGCAGGCGAGCACGCAGGACGGAGCGCCGTCGAGCGCCGGCAACAGCAGCGGCTGGGGTGCATATCCGCGAGCGCGGCGCACGGGCATAACGGCGCCGTCGACCACGCGTACTACAGAGTCGTCGTAGCGCGAGAGGATTGCGCGGTCGTTACCGAGCAACGCGTCGGCGATGCCGGCGGCAACGAGGTGTTCCCAGGCAAGGTCGTCGTCGGTTTCGATGGGTTCTTCGCTCAGGTTTCCGCTGGTCATGACGAGCGCGTGCATACCGCAGGCTTCTGCCGCGGCAAGCAACAGATGTTGAAGCGGCGTATAGGGGAGCATGACGCCGAGCTCGGGCAAGTCGTGCGCGACAGACGGTGCGAGTATGAGGGCGTCGGGAGAATCGCCGCCGCTCTCGCAAACGGCACGTCGGCGCAGCAGCACAATGGGGCGGATACTGCCGGCGAGCAGATCGCGCTCAGCGTCGTCGATATGGCACAGGCGCCCGGCATCGGCAAGACTGCGCACCATGACGGCAAGCGGCTTATTGCTGCGACGCTTGCGACGGCGCAGCTCGGCCACCGCCTGCTCGTTGGCAGCGTCACAGGATAGATGGAATCCGCCCAGGCCCTTGATGGCGACGATGCCACCGCTGGCCAGCAGCTCAACGCAGCGCTCGATGATAGCGTCGCTGGCCTCGCGTGTGGTGCCGACGGCCGGTGTCGCGGACGAATTCCCGCACGCATCGCCGTTCACAGCCTCGCGCCACGTAATATGCGGCCCGCAATCAAAGCAGGCATCGGGCTGCGCGTGAAAACGCCGGTCGAGTGGGTCGGCATACTCCGCGGCGCAGGAGGGGCACATGGGAAA
The DNA here is from genome assembly GCA_900542895.1 of uncultured Collinsella sp. Taxonomy (GTDB): domain Bacteria; phylum Actinomycetota; class Coriobacteriia; order Coriobacteriales; family Coriobacteriaceae; genus Collinsella. The sequence goes on from UQPL01000121.1 coordinate 5,663, forward strand.
ACAATCCATCGAGGTGGCCGCTCGGTCATAGGGCAGCGAGCGAATGATGGTAAAGCGCGGTCCGCAATTGGTGCAGTTGATAAAAGGGTAGTGATAGCGCCGATCGGCGGGGTCGAACAACTCGCGCAGGCAATCATCGCAGGTGGCGATATCGGGTGAGACGAGCGTGGTGTGCGCGGTCTGATCCTGCGATGCCACAATGCGAAAACCCTGTTCATTGGCGGCATCCCAACCGTTGGCTGCCAAGCCCACAACCTCGACATGCTCTACGCGGGCCGCCGCGGGCGCATGCTCAGAAAGCGCGGCAACAAAAGCATCGAGCGCATCGGCCGGAGCGT
>UQPL01000122.1:0-5978 GCA_900542895.1 uncultured Collinsella sp.
GTGGGCTCGGAGATGTGTATAAGAGACAGCGATAATGCCGTTGACGGCGCCCAGGACCTGCTGCTGCTCGCGGAAGTACGGCTGCGAGAAGTGAATCATTACGGTCAAGATAATCGCGGCGGCCGGCAGCGTGAGCACGGTGACGCCGGTAAGCGGCAGGCTGATCGAAAGCATCATGATGAGCACGCCGATAATCTGCGTGACCGACGTGATAAGCTGCGTCACGCTCTGGTTGAGCGACTGACCCAGCGTATCGACGTCGTTGGTGATGCGGCTGAGTACGTCTCCCTTGCTGTGGCCGTTGAAGTAACTCATCGGCACGACGGCAATCTTGGCGGCGATTTCCTTGCGCATGCGGTAGCAGATCTTTTGCGTGACGCCGGTCATGAGCCAGCCCTGGACCAGGCTGCAGACAGAGCTCGCCAGATACAGGCAGAGCAAAAAGCCGAGCGTCTTGGCGATCCAGTCAAAGTCAACGTCGCCGGTGCCGTTGACCTTGGCGACCAGGCCTTCGAACAGCTTGGTCGTAACCTGGCCGAGCACCTTGGGTCCCACAATGTTAAAGATGACCGAGCACACGGCAAAGGCGACGGCGGCAAACACGGCAATCTTGTGCTGGCCGATATAGCCGAGCAGCTGCCTCATGGTGCCCTTAAAGTCCTTGGCCTTTTCGCCACGACGCATGCCACCCATGCGGCCCATGGGACCACGCTGGCGGGTGGGCTTGGGAATCTGAGTCTTGGTCTCGTCTGCCATTAGCGCTCGCCTCCTTCCATGACGGCTGCAATTTCTTCTTGGGTAAGCCCCAGCTCCTCGGCGGAAAGCTGCGACTGTGCGATCTCCAGGTACGCCGGGCAGCTGCGCAGCAGCTCCTCGTGCGTGCCGGTGCCCACTACGTGGCCGTCGTCGAGCACGATGATCTGGTCGGCGTGCATGATGGTCGCGATGCGCTGGGCCACGACCACGAGTGCGGCGTCGGTAACGTTTTTGGCCAGCTCCTCGCGCAGGCGCGCGTCGGTCTTGTAGTCGAGGGCACTAAACGAGTCATCGAACACCACGACCTCGGGCTTTTTGGCCAATGCGCGGGCGATGGCCAGACGCTGGCGCTGACCACCCGAAACATTGGAGCCGCCCTGGCTGATGGGGGAGTCGTAACCGCCCTCACGCTCGGCGATAAAGTCCTCGGCCTGTGCGATGCGCGCGGCCTGGCGCATGTCATCATCGCTCACCATGTCGCCGGCAAACTTGAGGTTGCTCTCGACGGTGCCCGAGAACAGACGCCCCTGCTGCGGGATGTAACCAATGCGGCGGCGCAGCTCGGAAAGGGTCATGTCGCGCACGTCGATGCCGTCGAGCGAAATGCTGCCGCCCGTGACGTCGTACAGGCGCGGAATCAGCTGTACGAGCGTGGACTTGCCCGAGCCCGTGGAGCCAATGATGCCGAGCATCTGACCGGCATGCGTGGTGAAGTTCACACCGCTAATGACGTCGGCGCGGGCATCGGGGTACTGGAAGCTCACGTCGCGGAAGGTGAGCTCACCGCGCGGCGAGCTGGCCGCGGGCAGTTTGGGCGAGGCAGGGTCGTTGATGCTCGTGGGGCAGGTGATGACCTCATCTACGCGCTCGGCTGCGACCTCGGCACGGGGCAGGATGACCGAAACCATGGTGAGGATCATAAACGCCATGACGATCTGCATGGTGTAGGAGATAAACGCCATCATGTTGCCGACCTGCATCACGCCGTCGGACACGCCCTGCGCGCCAAACCAGACGATAAGCACGGTGATGCAGTTCATGACGAGCATCATGAGCGGCATCATAAAGCTCATGGCTCGGTTGGTGTAGAGCTGCGTGGTCATCAGGTCGAGCGACGCCTTGTCAAAACGTTCGAGCTCATGTTCCTCGCGGTTGAACGAGCGGATGGGCATAAGGCCGTCGAGCAGCTCGCGGGCGGTAAGGTTCACGCGGTCAACAAAGCTTTGCATCTTTTTGAACTTGGGCATGGTGAGGCCCATAAGCACGCCGACGACGGCCGAGACCGCGATGATGGCAACGGCGATGGTCCACTCCAGGCCGGTATGGTTGGCCAGGACGCGCATGACGGCGACGATGCCCATGACGGGGGCCATCAGACACATGCGGATAAACAGGGTTGCGGCCATCTGGATCTGCTGAATGTCGTTGGTGCAGCGGGTGATGAGCGAGGCCTGGCTAAACTTGCCCACCTCGGCCGGCGAGAAGTGCATAACCTTGTTGAAGGTCTCGCGGCGCAGGTCGCGGGCGATGGAGCAGGCGGTGCGCGAAGCCACGGCACCGGTCAGGATGGTGGCGACGAGCGACACGAGGCACAGTCCAAACATCGTGGTCGCCATGCGGCTCAGGTAGGCGTTCTGCACGTCGGCGGGGTCGATGCCCTGCGCCTTGTACTCGTCCTGTACATAGCTCACGGCGCGCTGGGTGACGATGGAGCCCGACATGGAGCCCATTTTGTCCGCCATTTGGTTGGCGCCCTCGACGAGCTTGCTTTGGTCTACCAGACCGCCCTCGACACCCAGGCGCAGGCTCTTCATAGTGATCTTACCGCCGTCGGCATCAATCTGTTTTTGCATGTTCTGCGCCGCCGCGGCCTTCTGCTGCATCTCGGCGAGCTGCTCGGGCGTCATCGCTGCCATTTGCTCGGGGGTGGGCATGGCCTGGGCAGCGTTGTCGTCTTTCTCGCTGGACGAGCCCATCATGTCGCCCATGGAGTTGGCGTCGATGCCCTGGTTGAGCGAAAGGACAACAGTCTCGGGCAGGCTCATAATGTCGGCAATCTTGCCTCCATCGGCACGCTCTTCCTCGGTGCCCTCGTACGTTCGAATGTCGTTTTTGTCAGCCTTGCTAAACACGGCCTCCACAGCCTTGGCGTCCTTGGCGCTCATAAAGAGTTCGAGGTCGTCGAGCGATTCGGCGCGGATGGTGTCGGGTACGGGCGACGCGATGCCGCCTTGCTGCACACCCACGTCGACGATGTCGCTCATATAGGTAGGCAGCGCCAGATCGGCGTTGCAGCTGATTACGATAAGTACGATAGCTGCGAACAGTGCCAGGATATGTTTTTTAAAGAGCTTGAGAATCCTCACTCGGCATCTCTCCTTTCTTGATTGCGGTCGATAATTTCGTTGGCACGTCTAAGAAGGCGCACCATCTCTTGGGTATCTGTTTCGCCAAGCTGCTCGAGGAAGGCCGCGGTGCGGTCCTCGAATTCCCGACGTTTGATTTCGATAACCTGGAATCCCTTGTCGGTCACCGTGACGTGTACGCGACGACGGTCGGTCTTTGAGTGCTCGCGCTCGACCCAGCCCTTGGCCTCGAGGGCGCGCAGGATATTGGCGATGCGGGCGCTCGAGACCCAGGCGCGATCAGCGAGTTCGCTCGGCGTGAGCGAGCCGCCGGCGCGCATGAGGGCGCGCATGACGGCCATCTCGCCACCCAGAGCCTGGTCGGCAAAGCGCGAAACGCGCTGGTGCATGCTGCCAAACTCGGTAAAGAGCTGACGCCCAAGCTCATGGAAATCGGTATCTTCCACCGAAAACCCCTAACACTAGAAACTATTTTCGGTGGAAGATGATACCCCCATACGCGGGCCTCATACAGTAGGCAATATTAAGAGCTCATTAAGACTTAAAATCATTCAATTGCTAAAGCGTTTCAAAGAACTATCATGCCCGCGGTTAGGCGAGGGGTTGTCACCACCATGACGACTGGGACTCATATAATCGCCACGTGCGATGCTCCAACTTCCCGCAAGGAGACACCTTACATAAAGGGGGATGGAGTCATGGCATTTGACTTCACAGGCAAGACCGCGATTGTCACGGGCGGCACTCAGGGCATTGGCCTCGAGATCGCCAAGGGCATCGTCGCGGGCGGCGGACATGTCGCGCTCATCGCAAGGAACGCTGCTAAGGGCGAGGCCGCTGTGGCCGAGCTTGGCGAGGGCAACAAGTTCTATCAGCTCGATGTCGCCGATGCGCCCAAGGCGCGCGAGACCGTCGAGCAGATTTTTACGGACCTGCCGCAAACCAACATCCTGATCAACTGCGCTGGCGTCATCAGCACCAAGAAGTTCGACGAGATCGATGACACCGAGTGGCGCCGCACCATCGACATCAACCTCAACGGTACCTTTACCATGATGAACGCCGTCTACCCGCACTTTAAGGCGGCCCATGCCGGCACTATCGTCAACGTGAGTTCCGTTGCGGGCAAGATCGGTGGCGGCCTGCTCGGCACCGCGGCTTACGCGAGCTCCAAAGCAGGCGTTAACGGTCTGACCAAGGCAGTCGCCAAGGAAGGCGGCAAGTTTGGCGTTCGCTGCAACGCCGTGTGCCCGTCGCTCACGTTGACCGATATGACCTCGATTCTCTCTGACGAGAACTCTCAGCGCATCATCAACGGTATTCCTCTGGGCCGCGCCGCCCAGGCCAGCGAGCCTGCGCAGATGGTGCTGTTCTTCGCTTCCGACCTCGCCAGCTTCGTGAACGGCGAGATTGGTGACTGCGACGGCGGCATCGTCCTGGACGGGTAATACCCCGCGGTGATCGTTTGGCGGCGACCCTGGCGACTCGGGGTTGTCGCCTTCTTTCTGACATAGGCGCGTGCGGCTACGATTCGCATGCATCCAAAGGAGATATATATGAGTGAATCGACTGCGGTGGAGGCGCCGGCGGCAAAGGAGCCGTTCTTTAAGATGTCCTCCATCCCGGGCGCCAATATCTTGGTGCCGCTTCTGTTGGGCTGCCTGCTCAACACGCTATTCCCCGACCTGTTTAAAACGCTCGGTAGCTTTACGCTTGGCATGACCCAGCAGGGTGCAGGCCCGCTCGTTGGCGCCTTTTTGCTCATCGTCGGTACGACGATTTCGTTTAAGAGTGCTCCCGCCGCCGCTGCACGCGGCGCCATCATCATCGCTGTCAAGCAGATCGTGGTCGTTGCCGTGTCGCTGCTCATCCTTTATGTGTTCAACGACAACCTGTTTGGCATCTCTGCCATGGTGATGCTGGCGGCTTGCACCGGCGCCAACAACGCTATGTACGCTGGTCTGATGGGCACCATGGGCAACGAGGCCGAGCGTGGCGCCGTCGCCATCACCACGCTCGTTGTCGGCCCTCCGGTCACGATGATCGTGCTCGGCGCTGCCGGTCAGGCTCCGATCGGCTGGTCGCTCGTGGGTGCCATTCTGCCGATCGTCATCGGCATTATTCTGGGTAACCTGTTCCCCAGCTTTAAGAAGATGATGGCACCGGCACTTTCCGCCATCATCGTGCTCGTCTTCTTTGCCATGGGCTCGACCATGACCTTTGGCCAGCTCATTAATGGCGGTCTCCCCGGTATTCTGCTCGGCGTGATCTGCTCGGTGGTCTTTGCAATTCCCGTCATCGCGGTCGATAAGCTCACGGGTGGTACGGGTGTCGCAGGTGCGGCCATTTCGAGCTGCGCCGGAGCCAATGTGGCCACGCCTGCTGCCATGGCAAGCGTCAACGGGGCCATGTACGGCGGCGCCGTGCTCGCGACGGCTACGGCACAGGTTGCTGCCTGCGCAATCGTGACGGCTATTTTGACCCCGCTGGTCACCAGCTGGTGCTACAAGCATTTTGAGGGCCAGGGCAACGGCGATAGCAAGGCAACGACCGACAAGGCCGCCGCAGCCGCCTAATGCCAAGCGGCAATCAAAGCTAAAAACTAGCTACGCCACAGGGCGGCCACGGGGGATCCCGTGGCCGCCCTGCAGTTTCTGTAGGGTCTCTGGGACACTTTACCCTGCTAAAGCTGGCATAACAGCTAGAGCGAACGTCGTACAAAGGCAAGGAAAAATAACATACAAATCGGTGAACGGTAGTTGTTCGCGCTCGCATTTCCTGCGGGTTTGTAAAAAACGCCTTTATGATATAAAAAAAGAAACATATAACAGCCCAGATGGAGAGGGTCGCTATGTT
>UQPL01000123.1:0-5860 GCA_900542895.1 uncultured Collinsella sp.
GCATACGGGCCCTCCGCAATCTGGCAGTCGCCGTTGGGATGGGCCGAGATGGCCCAGCACTCGCCGATGGGACCCTCGGGAATGTCGTAGCCAAATACGGTTTCGAGTTGACGGCCGCCCCAGATTTTCTCGTGGAAGATCGGCGTCAGTTTAATCAAATCGGACATGTTCATACCCCCATTGTGCTGCGTGGGCGCCGCGTAAAACTGTTCAAAACGAGCGCCTGTATGACTACAAAAACCTATGCCAATGTTACGTTGTGCAACTCAAAGCGGTCGCCAACGTTGCGCGAGACCGAATACTCAAAGGCGGCGCCGCTGTCCAAAAAGCCAATCTGCTTGAGCTCGAGCAGGGGAGAGCCAGGTTTGGTGTCCAGGCGCTCAGCTTCTTCCTTGGTTGCTGCCACGGCGCGAATGGTACGGTGGAAGCTCGAAATTTTCAGCCCGCATTGCTCGCGGATGAAATGGTAGACCGATCCGTACAGGTCCTTCTTTTTAAGGCCCGGAATCAGCTCGAGCGGCATGTAGGTGTACTCGATAACGATGGGCTTCTCATCGGCCTGACGCACGCGCACGATGTGATAGGCAAAGTCATCCTCGGCAATTCCCAGCTGGGCTGCGATGTCCGCTGGTGGATTAACAATCGAGAAATCGTAGACCACCGAGGTCACCTTCTCCCCGCGGTGCTCATACGAAAAACCCTGGGCACGGTCGTTTTTGCCCTGGAAAAACGCCTGGCCGGGAAGTCCCGCCGTGTCCTTAACGTAGGTACCCGATCCGCGCCGGCTGGTAATAAGACCTTCCTCGGTGATTTGCTCGATAGCTCGTTTGACGGTGATTTTGGAAACGCTATAGAGCTCACAGAACTCAACGACGGTGGGAAGCTTGTCGCCCGGTTTAAGAGCGCCATCCTCAATACTCCGACGAATATCTGCAGCTATCGCCTCGTATTTGGGAATCATGGAACCTCCTTTCCGACATATATGAATACAAAAAGTAAGTATAACCCTCAACAGGGCATCCATATTACTTTTATCTAAGAAGTTCGAGAAAGAAAAAAGAAAAAGACGCTTTACTTTTAAAATTAGGGCGCTACAGTTTAAGCAACGAACGGAATCCTTCCGCACAACAGGATCGACCGTTTGGGGACGGTTTTGTTTTGGCGGGTTGGATATCGGTATGGCCGGTGCGCGCCCGCGCCGGATAACCTGCCAAAGCAAACCCGTCTCCAACCGGAAGCTCTAGAACACGAAAGCGAGGACTTTGATGGCACAGTATCAGCTGCCCAACGACTTCTTCTTTGGCGCTGCTATGTCCGGCCCGCAGACTGAGGGTCAGTGGAACCAGGGCGGCAAGCTCGAGAACCTGTGGGACACCTGGTCCATCCAGGATCTGGGTTCGTTCTACAACCGCGTTGGCTCTTACGCCGGCAATGACTTTATGGCCAAGTACCAGGAAGACCTTCGCATTTTGAAGGACTTGGGTCTGGATACCTATCGCACTTCCATCCAGTGGAGCCGTCTGCTCGATGCCGACGGCAACCTCAACGAGGAAGGTGCCGCGTGGTATCACGAGTTGTTCCGCGCCTCTCGCGAAGCCGGCTTGGAGCCGTTTGTCAACTTGTACCACTTTGACATGCCCACCTACCTCTTTAACCGTGGCGGCTGGGAGAGCCGTGAGGTTGTCGAGGCTTACGCACATTACGCCGACGTCGCCTTCCACGAGTTTGGCCAGGAGATTAAGTACTGGTTCACCTTTAACGAGCCCATCGTCGAGCCCGAGCAGCGCTATCAGGAGGGCGTGTGGTTCCCGCAGCTCCACGACTTCAACCGCGCCCGCACCGTGCAGTATCACATCTCGCTGGCGCACGCGCTGGCCGTGGCCAACTATCGTCGCGCCTATGACGAGGGCGCTATTCGCGCCGATGCCAAGATCGGCATGATCAACTGCTTTACCCCGGTCTACACCAAGGAGAACCCCAGCGAGGCGGACCTCGAGGCCGTGCGCATGACCAGCGGCATCAACAACCGCTGGTGGCTCGACCTCATCACCAAGGGCGAGCTTCCTGCCGACGTGCTCGACAGCCTGGCCGAGGGCGGCGTTAAGCTCCCGTTCCGCGCCGGCGACCAAGAGATCCTCAAGCAGGGTGTTGTCGACTGGCTCGGCTGCAACTACTACCACCCCACGCGTGTTCAGGCGCCGGCGAGCAAGGTCGACCAGTACGGCCTGCCGCACTTTGCCGACGAGTACGTATGGCCCGACGCCGTTATGAACGAGAGCCGCGGCTGGGAGATCTACCCGCAGGGCCTCTACGACTTTGGCATGGACTGCGCTAAGAACTACCCCGATCTTGAGTGGTTCGTTTCCGAGAACGGCATCGGCATCATGGACGAATACAAGAACCGTGACGCCGAAGGAACCATCCAGGATGACTACCGCGTCGACTTTGTACGTCAGCACCTGGAGTGGGTGGCCAAGGCCATCGACGAGGGCGCCAAGTGCCGGGGCTATCACTACTGGGCCGTCATCGATAACTGGTCTTGGGCCAATGCCTTTAAGAATCGTTACGGCTTTGTCGAGGTCGATCTCATGGACGGCTACAAGCGCCGCCTTAAGAAGTCGGCGGCCTGGCTCAAACAGGTCGCCACGACCCACGTGGTTGATTAGCGACCGGGCGAACGCCCAGACCGCGCGCCGCCGCGCGCAACACATGGCACATCTGGTGGCAGAGGGCGACAGACCACCGTGCGCATAGGAAAAGGCCGGATTTGAAAGTTAGGAGCAATCATGGCCAGTGACAACGGAAAGAGCTTCCTCGACAAGTTTGCCGAGGTCTCTGCGAAGGTGGGAAACCAGGTTCACCTGCGTTCCCTGCGTGACGCCTTCGCGACCATCACGCCGCTCTATATCCTTGCGGGTATCGCGGTTCTTATTAACAACGTCGTGTTCCCTCTGTTCCCGCTCGATGCGGCGGGCCTTGCCAACCTTCAGACGTGGGGCTCGGCAATTACGCTGGGCACCCTCAACGTCTCTGCCATTATCTTGGCCGGATTGATTGGCTACAGCCTCGCCAAGAACAAGCGTTTCGATAACCCGCTCGCTTGCGTGGTCGTCGCCATCTCTGCCTTCGTCATCATGATGCCGCAGCAGATCACCGCCTCGCTTGCCGCCACGAGCCCACTGCTCACCGACAAGATCACCTCCGCCGAGGTCACGGGCGCCCTTTCGACTGCCAACACCGGCACCAACGGTCTGTTCTCGGCTATTATCATCGCCCTGCTTTCCGTCTCGCTCTTCATCAAGATTTCTGGCGTCGAGAAGCTCAAGGTTAAGCTGGGCGAGGGCGTGCCTCCCGCGGTCTCCAACTCCTTCAACGTCATGATTCCGATGCTGCTTAACCTCGCGGTCTTCGCTCTTGCCGCAGCCCTGCTCGCCGTGTGCGCCGGCACCGATCTGTGCACCATCATCTCCACGTGCATCTCCAACCCGCTCAAGAGCATCATGAACGCCGGTCCGTGGGCTGTTATCCTCATCTACACCCTTGCTAACCTGCTGTTCTGCGTCGGTATTCACCAGTCCACCATCTCTGGCGCTACCGTCGAGCCGATCCTGACCATGCTCATCGTCGACAACATGGCTACCTTTGCCGCCGGTGGCACCATCCAGCCCGATCACTACATGAACATGCAGATCGTTAACAGCTTCGCCCTCATCGGCGGCTCGGGCTGCACCCTCATGCTCCTGCTCGACACGCTCCTGTTCTCCAAGAACAAGGCTTCCGAGACCGTTTCCAAGATGGCTATCCTGCCTGGTCTGTTCAACATCAACGAGCCGGTTATCTACGGTTACCCCATCGTGTACAACCTGCCGCTCATGATCCCGTTCGTTCTTCTTCCCGATCTGTTCATCGGCATCACCTATGGCCTTACCTGCGCAGGCATCATCAGCCCCTGCATCGCCCAGGTGCCCTGGACCATGCCTCCCGTCATCAATGCCCTGCTCGCTACGGGCTTTGACTGGCGCGCCGGCGTGTGGCAGGCTATCGAGATTGTCATTGGCATGGCCGTCTACCTGCCCTTTATGAAGATTTCCGAGAAGGCAATCGCCAAGCAGGAGGCTTTCGCCGAGTAGAACGCCTAACGTTCGTCCCTTTCACCTTTGCGGGCGCCGGTACGCGGTGCCGGTGCCCGCAGCTCTCTCCCTTGTGTAAAGATGCAGGGGGGTGGGCACAATAGCCGCAAGGAATAAAACCAGTTGTCGTCTGCGCGCCGCGCAGTTATAAGGAGGAAACCATGAAGAAGATCATGCTCTGCTGCAATGCCGGTATGTCCACGAGCCTGCTGGTCCAGAAGATGCAGGCCGAGGTTGCAAACCGTGGTCTGGATATTGAGGTCGAGGCTCGTCCCATGAACGAGGCCCACGATCACCTGGACGAGTGCGACATGTTGCTGCTTGGTCCGCAGATCGGCTACACCAAGGGCGATTTTGAGAAGGAGGCCGCCGGCCGCTTCCCGGTCGAGGTTATCAACATGGTCGACTACGGCCGCATGAACGCTGCCGGCATCATCGACCACTGCGTCAGCGTGATGGGCTAGGTGCTCTGCATGGAGGATATGAACGAACTGCAGATGACCTGCTTTGAGATCATCAGCTACGTCGGTACCGCCAAGAGCATGTACATCAATGCCGTGCAAAAGGCCAAGGAGGGCGATTTTGACGCCGCCGAGGAGCTTATCAAGCAGGGCGACGAGGCCTATAACGGTGGCCACGATGTTCACATGGGGCTTCTGAAGAAGGAGGCCAACGGCGAGCGTAACGGCGAGGCCCCGTTGATTTTGCTGCATGCCGAGGACCAGATGGCCGGCACCGAGACCATGCGCGTCATGGCGACGGAGCTCATCGAGGTTCACAAGCAGCTGCAGGCACTTCAGGCCTAGTCGGCGTTATCGCCGCGACGGACCGTGCGGTCCAACAGACAACATAGTCCCTTTGACGGGCGCCGGGAGCCTCCGCCTCCCGGCGCCTTTATTTTTGGGGATGGTCTTGCGCGGCCTGTTGGGCAGCCAATTGCGTTACCCCAGATAAAACCTGCCAAAACAAACCTGTCCCTTTTTGGTAGGTTTTTGCCTTGGGAGCGGTACCATACAGGCAATGTTTAAACGAGAAAGGCGGGCTCCCATGGAACCTAAGCAGTATTACATCGGCATCGACGTCGGCGGCACTTCGGTTAAGGAGGGCCTGTTCGACGAGGACGGCAACCTGCTGGCCAAGGCCAGCGTGCCCACGCCTCCCATCGTTGACGCCGCGGGCTTTGCCGCGGTGACCGAGGCTATCGACCAGGTGGTCGCCAAGGCCCAGATTCCGCGCGCCTTTGTGGCGGGTATTGGCCTGGCCGTTCCGTGCCCCATCCCGGCATCGGGCGATGCCAAGGTCAAGGCCAACATTGCCATTAACCTGCCTGAGCTGAGAGTCGCCATTCAGGAGCACTGCCCCGACGCGGTCGTTAAGTACGAGAACGATGCCAACGCCGCCGCCATGGGCGAGGCCTGGCTCGGCTCTGCCAAGGGCGTGCAGAACGTGGTGATGGTCACCATCGGTACCGGCGTGGGCGGCGGCGTTATCGTCAACGGCGACGTGGTGTCGGGCGTTGTGGGTGCCGGCGGCGAGATCGGCCACATGTGCCTGAATCCGGCTGAGGAGCGCACCTGCGGCTGCGGCGGCCATGGCCACCTGGAGCAGTATTCCAGCGCCACCGGTGTGGTGAGCAACTACCTTGCCGAGTGTAAGAAGGCTGGCGTCGAGCCCATCGAGCTCACCGGCCCCTCCGATTCCAAGGACGTGTTCCAGGCCTGCCGCGAGGG
>UQPL01000124.1:0-5838 GCA_900542895.1 uncultured Collinsella sp.
GACAGGCGTGCAAGGGCGACGGGCAGATCAAGATCGAGATGCACTTCCTTCCCGATATCTACGTTCCCTGCGAAGTTTGCGGCGGTAAACGCTACAACCGCGAGACACTCGAGGTCACCTACCGTGGCAAGACCATCTCGGACGTACTTGACATGAGCGTGGCCGAGGCACTGGCTTTCTTTGGGAATATCCCGCAGATCAAGCGAAAGCTCCAGACGCTGTACGATGTAGGCTTGGGCTACGTGAGCCTGGGCCAGCCCGCCACGACGCTCTCGGGCGGCGAGGCGCAGCGTGTGAAACTCGCCAAGGAGCTTCATCGACGCCAGACGGGCAAGACGTTCTATATTTTGGACGAGCCGACGACTGGCCTTCATTTTGAGGACGTCCGCCAGCTGCTCGATGTGCTGCAGCGCTTGGTCGATGCGGGCAACACGGTGCTGGTGATTGAACACAACCTTGATGTCATCAAGGTTGCCGACCGCCTGATCGATATGGGTCCCGAGGGCGGTAACGGCGGCGGAACCGTCGTGGTTTCGGGCACACCGGAGCAGGTTGCGGACTGTCCGCAGAGTTATACGGGCAAGTTTTTGGCGCCGTTGCTCAGGCGTGACCGGGAGCGTCAGGCTCAACTTGATGCTCAATAAATAGGCGATTCAGTTTATGGGCGCCATCGACTCCTTGTGATTCGATGGCGCTTGCTGTGCCGAAGTGACGTATGCAGCCGAATTGGACATATACTTAATCCTTACGTCCGAATGCGAGGGAAAGGATATGTCATGGCAAAGGCTGTAAAGACGCCAAAAACCAATGCGATGCGCGAGCTGGAAAGCGCCGGCATTTCCTATGTTCTACATACGTACGAAGACGATGGTGATGAGTCGGTGGGCCTGGGTGTCGCGATTTCGGAGCAGCTTGGCGAGGAGCCCGGTCAAGGATTTAAGACTTTGGTCTGCGTGACACCGTCCAACGACCATGTCGTGTGCTGTATCCCTGTTGCCGACGAGCTCGATCTAAAGTCCGCCGCGCGTGCCGCGGGGGAGAAGTCCTTGGCCATGATGCATGTGAAGGATTTGCTTGCGGCGACTGGCTACGTTCGCGGCGGCTGCAGCCCGGTCGGTATGAAAAAACGCTACCGGACGCTCATTGATGAGACATGTGTCCTTTGGGATACCATTTTTATTTCGGGAGGCAAGCGTGGTTATCAGCTCGAGCTTGCACCCGATGATTTAATTGCATTTTGCGGGGCGACGGTTGCCGCGATTACGAGAGAGGACTGAGCGATGCCGCAGGAAGAATTGAAGCGCGGAGCTCATTTTGCAAAAGAATCTGCGCCTCAGACACCCTCATCCGAAGCTTCTTCGTCGCGAGATGACACTGACGACATGGGCTCGTCGGACTACTCCACGGTTGGTCGTTCCGCCGGGCTTATGACCATCCTGACCATCGTGTCTCGCGTCACCGGTTTTATCCGCACGTGGACAATGGCGGCCGCTATCGGCATGTCGCTACTCTCGTCCTCCTATCAGGTCGCCAACAACCTGCCCAATATGCTCTACGAACTCGTGATGGGCGGCATGCTCGTGACGGCGTTTTTGCCCGTGTACATGGGCGTGAGGCGTGAGCAGGGTCGCGAGGCCTCGAACGAGTACGTGGGCAACCTGCTCGGCATTCTGCTTTTAGTGCTGGGTGGCATTTCGTTGCTGGGGACCGTGTTCGCCCCGGGCTTTATCTGGACGCAATCGTTCCTTTCGGGTGACGGCGGCAGCATGGATACCGCTGCGTTCATGTTCCGTTTCTTTGCCATCCAGATTCTGTTTTATGGTTTGGGCTCGGTGTTTTCGGGCGTTCTCAACGCACACCGCGACTACTTTTGGTCGACGTTTGCCCCGGTCCTCAACAATGTGATCGTCATTGCGAGCTTTATGGGTTTTGCGCCCGTGTCCGCACAGTTTGGCGAACGTGCCGGCATCATCTTGATTGCGGCCGGTACGACCCTCGGTGTCTTTGTTCAGATGGCATGTCAGATTCCCGCGCTTGGCAAGCACGGCGTGCATCCCCATATCCATATCGACTTTAAGGACCCCGCGCTGCGCCAGACGATTGCGCTCGGTATCCCGACGCTGCTCGCCACGGTGTGCATGTTTGTCTCGACTTCTATCACCAACGCTGCCGCGCTGGTGGTCCAGCCCGAGACGGGTCCTTCCGTCATCGCCTATGCGCGCCTGTGGTACACGCTACCCTACGCGCTGATTGCTGCCTCGCTTTCGACGGCGCTCTATACCGAGCTCTCTCACGACGCACAGGAGAAGGATTACGACAGCGTTCGCACGGGCATTTCGCGTGGCGTCGCCCAAATGCTGTTCTTCCTGATTCCGTTCGCGCTGTACCTGATTGTCTTCGCGCGTCCGCTCAACATGATCTACTGTGCTGGCAAGTTCGATGAATCCGGCGTGACGCTGGTGTCCGAGTACCTTGTCTACCTGGCGTTCTCGCTGCCGCTCTACGGCGTGGTCGTATTGATGCAGAAGAGCTTCTCTGCCTTGCTCGACATGAAGCCCTATAGCCGCTATTGCCTGTATTCCGCCATCGGCCAGGCCGGCTCGGTTCTGCTGTTTGGCGTTGTGCTGGGCTTCGGTATGCCGGCAATCGCGCTTTCGTATGTCGTCGACTACGTGATCTTGGTCGGATGTTCGCTATGGTGGCTGCGTCGTCGTCTGCGTGGCCTTCAGGTCAAATCTATCCTGCATGGCGGTTTCTTTGGCCTTTTGCTCGGTGGCCTGGGTGCTGCCGCAGGCGCCGGCGTCATGTGGGCGCTTGAGCACTTTGTCGGGGCACTTGGCGGCTCGATTCTGATTACTCTTGGCTACGTTTGCGTTGCGGGTGTCGTCTCGCTTGCTGTTACCTTTGGCCTTGCCGTCGTCCTTAAGATGCCCGAGGTCTCGGCGCTGCTTCGTCGCAAGTAGGTGCGTGTGGCCGGTCACGACAACATTCCAACACTCGCCGAGCAGGTTTCGCGCGTTCCCACGCAGCCCGGATGTTACCTTTGGAAAGATGCCAAGGGCGATGTCATCTACGTTGGCAAGGCAAAAAACCTGCGTTCCCGTATGCGCCAGTACGTGACACTGCAGGATGAGCGTCAAAAGATCCCGCTGATGATGCAGCTGGTGGCGAGCTTTGACTATATCGTGGTGGAGACCGAGCACGAGGCGCTTGTACTCGAGCGCAACCTGATCGGCCAGTACCATCCGTACTTTAATGTGGACCTTAAGGACGACAAGAGCTATCCCTTTATCGCTATCACCAAGAGCGACCTGTATCCCGCTATCAAATATACGCGCGAGCGTCATAAGCCGGGAACGCGCTATTTTGGACCATATACCGATAGCCGTGCGGCACGTGAGACGATAGATACGCTGCGCAAGGTTATCCCCATCTGCTCTGCATCCTGTGCGGAGTGGCGTCGTTGTCGCCGTATCATCGAGTCCCACAAGGGCGAGGAAGACATCGTCAATATGATTTGCGCACAAAACGGGCGTCCCTGCTTCGACTACCATGTCGGGCGCGGCCCGGGTGCGTGTGTCGGCGCGATTTCCCCGGCAGACTATGCCAAGAACGTCAAGCGTGTCGAGCGCTTTTTGTCGGGCCATCGCAAGGATGTCGTCGACGAGCTGACTTCCGAGATGGCGGATGCCGCCGAGGCACTCGATTTTGAGCGCGCGGCACGCGTCAAGCGTCGTTTGGAGGTCATCAGGGGTCTGGACGACCGTCAGCAAGTCGTTTTTCCCTCCAGTGTCGATATCGATGTCATCGGTTTCTACCGCGAGGAGACCATCTCTGCCGCTTGCGTCTTTGTCGTGCGTGAGGGCCGAACAGTTCGCACCTGCGAGTTCATTCTCGACAAGGGTCTTGATGTTGACGAGGAAGAGCTCCAGTCGGGCTTTCTTAAGCGCTATTACGACGAGACGGCTGATATTCCAGCTGAGATAAACCTCTCTGTCGAGCTTGAGGATGCGGAGGCGCTGGGGGAGTGGCTTGCAGGCAAGCGCGAGCGTTCCTGCCATCTCCATAGGCCGCAGCGTGGCGAAAAGCACCGTTTGCTCGATATGGCATCCAAAAATGCGCGCCATGCCCTCATGCGCTATATGATGCGAACGGGGTACGCTGACGACCGCACCAATCAAGCGCTCCTGGAGCTCGAAAGCGCGCTGGCGCTGCCGGCGCCGCCGATGCGTATCGAGTGCTTCGATATCTCGACGCTGCACGGAACCTTTACCGTCGCCTCGATGGTGGTGTTTACCAACGGGCGCGCTGACAAGAGCCAGTACCGTCGTTTTAAAATTCAGGCCGAATTGGACGAGGCAAACGACTTCGTGTCGATGTCCGAGGTTTTGGGACGACGCTATGCTCCCGAGCGCATGGCCGACGAGCGCTTTGGCTCGCGCCCCGATTTGCTCGTTGTCGATGGCGGTAAGCCGCAATTGACCGCTGCGATCAAGCAACTTGAGGCTCTTGGGCTCGATATACCGGTTTGTGGCTTGGCGAAGGCCGATGAGGAGGTTTTCGTGCCTTGGGACGAGACTCCCGTCGTGCTGCCGACCGGGTCTGCTTCGCTCTATCTAATTAAACAGGTTCGCGATGAATCGCACCGTTTTGCCATCACGTTCCATCGCGAGTTGCGCGATAAAGCCATGACGGTTTCGGTACTCGATGACGTTCCAGGCGTGGGACCCACCAGAAAACGTGCCCTTATGCGCCATTTTGGCTCGATGAAGCGTTTGCGCGCGGCGAGCGAGCAAGAGATTGCGGAAGTTCGCGGCATGCCTGCCGATGTTGCCAAGGCGGTCCACGAGGCGCTCGTTGCATGGAATGCCGAGCGCGCCGAGGCGGCGGCTGGCCATTCCGATAGCTAAACACGAGCCAAACAACTGATATACATGATTGCGCGATTTTCAACCATTTATTTCGCCATGATTGCCTGCTGGTTTCGGGTTTTATTAACGCTAAAACGTTTGACTAACCCAAGCGAAAACCCTGCTATCCTGCGGGTTGACGAAGACTGATATCTCACCTCGCCGATACATACTGTCTGGCGAATCGTTTGTCAACGAATTCGGTGAACGGTAGTAAATACCGTTCAAGCGTATGTATGTATCGGTCGCCGAGCGCGGCACCTCAGTTGGGTTCGTCGGTAGGTAAGGTATATATCGTCCGCAAGTTGCGCGGGGGCAAGTCTAGGTGCTCCCGAGTAAGATTCTCTATTGATAGGAGAAGACATGGCCATCATCAACAAGGGTATGTCCAGGCGTTCGTTCCTCGGCCTCACCGGCAGCGTCGCTGCTGTCGCAGGGCTTGGTCTCACCGGCTGCGGTGGCAGCTCTAGCGACGAGGGTTCCGCTTCCGGTTCCACCGATTCCGCCAACCGTGGCGGCGGCGTGATCACCGCTGGTTCCGCTTACGCTCCGTCCAGCTTCGATCCCGCCAGCACCGGCTCCGCGGTGGGCCTGGGTGCTAACTGGCACGTCGTCGAGGGCCTCTACGGCATCGATTACCACGACTACAGCACCTTCAACGAGCTCGCCACCGACGATCCCAAGTCCGTGGACGACACTACCTTCGAGGTCACCATCCGCAAGGGCGCAAAGTTCTCCGATGGCACCGAGGTCACTGCTGACGACGTCGTCGCTTCCTACACCGCTTGCGCCGCTTCTGCTACCTACGCTCCGTTCTTCCAGCCCTTCGAGTCCATCGAGGCCAAGGACGCCAGCACTGTAACGGTCAAGACCAAGGTCCCCAACTTCTCCTTGCTCAAGGATCGTCTGGCCATCATCCGTGTTACCC
>UQPL01000125.1:0-5797 GCA_900542895.1 uncultured Collinsella sp.
CGAGATCTGCGCATGTCTCGTGGGCTCGGAGATGTGTATAAGAGACAGATGGTGGGCAGATCGCTGCCGGCCGGAGCGGAGATGACGACCTTCTTGGCGCCAGCGTTGATGTGGGCCTGAGCCTTAGCCTTGCTGGTGTAGAAGCCGGTGCACTCGAGAACGACGTCGACGTCAAGGTCGCCCCAAGGCAGGTTGTTAGCGTCGGCCTCCTTGTAGATCTTGATCTCCTTGCCGTCAACGGTGATGGAATCCTCGCCAGCAACGACCTCGTGATCGCGAGCGTAGTTGCCCTGCGTGGAGTCGTACTTCAGCAGGTAAGCGAGCATATCGGGAGAGGTGAGGTCGTTGATAGCGACGATCTCGGAGCCCTCATGACCGAACATCTGACGGAAAGCCAGACGACCGATGCGACCGAAGCCGTTAATAGCAACCTTTACTGCCATTGTGTCTCCTTTCGTAAGGCCCCCGCGAGCTACAGCGCCCGCCGTTGAGGCCCACAAACTAACCACTCGCCTAATATACCTTTTTTTTGACTTGAATTTCACGAGAATGCTCGAAATTGAAAATCAAATTTACGTTAAAACGTTTTAAATACTAAAATAGCAGCTAAATCCATATATAAGTCGTTACTTCAAACTACCTGTTTGCTTCAATGAGCTTTTCAAGCCGTAAAACACGATGGTAGAGGGCTGACTTCGACAAGGGAGGGTCAGCCATCTCCCCCAAATCACGCAGCGACAGATCGGGATAGCGCTCGCGCAGGTCGCAAAAGACCGCCAAGGCATCCGGAAGCGCATCACGAAGGCCACGCTGCTCGAGCTCATCGATAAGCGCAAGCTGATGTTGGGCGGCACCGGCGCTTCTGGTCTGGTTGGCGAGCTCGGCGTTCACGCGACGGTTCACATCGTTCTTAACCAACTTGACCGCGCGCGCCTCCTCAATCTCGGCAACGCTGCGCTTGGCGCCAATCAGCTTTAATAGATGCTCGATTTCCTCGGCGCTCTTAATGTACACGGCATATGACCCCCGCCGTGCATTAACACGAGCATGGACCCCAATCTGCTCCAACAGATCGCAAAGCCCCTTGGCATATTGCTCGCCCTGCACAGCAATCTCCAAATGAAAATCGCCGCGTGGATCGGCCACGAAGCCGCCCGCGATGAGCGCGCCGCGGATATAGGCAAGTCTACAGCAAGGACGGGCAACGATATGTCGGGGTACGCCGGCGACAAGTCCTCCCCTACGTTCGAGGATACCCAGCAGAACCAAGGCCTTATCCAGGTCTGGCTGATCAGGCAAGGTGATGAGGTAGTTTCGAACCTTATGCAATACAGATTTACGGACGGTGAACTCCGTTTTGAGCTTAAGGATACGATGCGTCAGCGTGATCATCGTGCGCGCGACGGCTCCCGTCTCAGTCGCAACCGTCAAACGATACCGCCCAGAGCCGGTAAGCGAGAGCGTACCGCTCACGCGCGTGAGGGCGGCAAGCGTCGACAAGTCGCAGTATTCACATTCGGGTTCGCAGCGCGCAAGCTCGTCGCGCACCTCAGCGGTAAACGACATGCAGGCCTATGCCTTCGTGTTGGCGCGCGACAGGTCGCGGTGGGAGATGCTCACATGATACTGAGCGCCTTCCAGGTAACGGGCCGTGGCCTCGGCAATGGCAACGCTGCGGTGCTGGCCGCCCGTGCAGCCGATGGCGATAGAAAGCTGCGGCTTACCCTCCGCGATATAACCCGGCATCACCGTATCGAGCAGCTGTGTCCAAGCCTTCCAAAACTCCTGCGTCTTGGGATGGTCCAGAACAAAATCGGAGACCTTTTTATCGAGACCGGTCATCGTGCGCATCTCGGGATCGTAGAACGGATTGGGCAGGAAGCGGACGTCGATCATAATATCCGCTTCGACGGGCATGCCGTGCTTAAAGCCAAACGAGAACACGTGGACATCCATAAGCTGCTGGTCGGACAGCTCGGAAAATGCCATACGCAGCTTGTTGCGCAGCGCAGAGGTGCGCAGACGGCTCGTGTCGATAATCATATCGGCTCGGTCGCGCACGCCCTGCAGCTGAAGGCGCTCGCGCTGAATGGCATCGGCCGTAGTCTCCCCCGGCTTGGCAATGGGATGGCGGCGGCGGTTTTCACTATAACGACGGATCAGCACCTCGTCAGAGGCCTCGAGAAACACGATGTCACAGCTCATCTCGCGCTCCTCGAGTGCAGCAACGGCATCGAGCAACTCGTCAAACAGTCCCTGGCTACGCAAATCGCAGGTGACGGCAAGATGCCTGCCCACGCCCGTATTGATGCCGACGAGCTCGGCAAGCTGGGCGATGAGACGCGGAGGCAGGTTATCGATGCAAAAATAGCCCATGTCCTCGAACACGTGCATGGCCTGTGTGCGGCCCGATCCGGACATTCCGGTGATGATGACGATATCGGGGATGCGCTCCGAGCGCTCCGCCGCATCCATGGCATCTCCCTTTTGCATGTGCTGCCTCCTAAAAACAAGCGCGGGACCCAGCAACCCGGATCCCGCGCGGTCAATTGCCTTTAATGAGTATACCGCCCTGAGCGGATACGAGGTCCGTCTTACGCCTCAAGCGCGGCTTTGAACCAACTCGTAATACTCGTGGGGTGCGTGATGGCGGTGCCGACGACAACGGCCCAGGCGCCAGCATCGATCGCGGCGCGAGCCTCCTCGGGCGTGTGCACGCGGCCCTCGCAGATGATGGGAAGACCGGGGAATTCCTCGGTCGCCTGACGCAGGAGCGGCAGATCGGGGCCATCGGCCATGGTGCAGTCGATGGCAGCGACACCGTGAGAAAGCGTGGTAGATACAAGGTCGAAGCCCATATCAACCGCACGGCGAATGTCCTCGATGGTGGCACAATCCGCCATCAGGAGCACACCCTCCTCGTGCAGCGGGCGGAAGGTATCCTCGACCGACTTGCCGTCGGGACGCGGACGATCGGTGGCGTCGATCGCCACGATATCGGCACCCGCAGCAACGCAGGCGCGAGCGTGACGCAGCGTCGGCGTGATGTAAACGCCCTCGTGCCCATCCTTCCACAGGCCGATAACAGGAACCTCACAGCGACCCTTAATGGCGGCAATGTCGGCAAGGCCCTGGCAGCGAATGGCGGCGGCGCCGCCGAGCTCGCAAGCACGAGACATTTGAGCCATGGTCTCGGGCGTACGAAGCGGCTCGCCCATATACGCCTGAACGCTCACGACGAGCTTACCCTTCAGGGATTGAATCAAAGGATCGACGGTCATAAGGCTGCAACCTTTCTCAGAACAGCCTCCCGAGGCGTGTTGTCTCGGGAGGCTCCTACAGAAGATACGTTTACTTCAACGAGGCAAGAAGATGCTCAGCGGCACCGATGAGCGGAGCATCGCCCTCCAGAGAACCGATGAGGATCGGCGTGTCCTGAAGCGGATCGAGCGCCTGGCTGGCATAGCCCTCGTGCACCGAATCCTTCCACGTCTGTGAACGCCAATCGGGACCTTGGTGAATCACGCCACCCGAAAGCACGATGACCTCGGGGTCCAGGATGTTAGCGAGCGAGCCCAAGCTGGCACCCAGCGCAAAGCCGGCGTCATGGATGACCTCGGTCGCCTTTGCGTCGCCCGCGCGGCACAGGTCGTTCACATCGCGACCGACCGAAGGACGGCTGGGGTCGACGCGGCCAAAACGCTCATCGTACATTCGACCAATGGAAGTGCCCGAAGCAACCGACTCCAGATGGCCAGAACGCCCGCAGGCGCAGGGAATGCCGGCGGCAGCCGAGCACTCGATGTGGCCCATATGGCCAGCAGCACCATGGAAGCCTTGCATCACGCGGCCGTTCTCGACATATGCGCCGCCGATACCCGTACCGATGCCAAGACACAAGACGGAGAACTTGCCCTTGCCGACGCCCCAGTGGGCCTCGCCCAGAGCATGAGCCTGCACGTCGCCTACAACGGCAACGGGAAGACCGAGGTCCTCGCGCAGACGCGGCCCCAACTGGACGCCGGACCAGCCGGGCATGATCTCGTTGGCATACGCGATGGCACCCGTCTTGGGATCGACGACGCCGGCAGCACCGATACCGACGCCAAGGACCTCGACATCGGGATTCGCCTCGAGAGCAGCCTTGATGGACGCCTCGATACGCTGGAAGACGGCCTCGCCGCCCTCTTGGGCCTCGGTGGGAACCTCGGCCTCAAAAACGGGATGAGGCACGCTACCGTCAGCCGGGTACTCCATAATGGCGGTCGCAATCTTGGTGCCGCCGATATCAACGGAGCAAATGTACTTGTTCTCCATGTCGCTCTCCTTAGGAGATAAAAACAACTACAGGAAATGAAGGCTGCGTTATCGCCGCAGCTTGGTAAAGGTTTCCCGGGTGCCCGAGGTTGGGGTGAAAGCGGTCGGGCGTTGACCTAATGGGTCACGCTCGACCGCTTGAGCCCCAAGATCGGGTGCCCGGGGAAGCTTTACAGGAGACCGTTGTCCTGGAGGACCTTCTTAATCGCCTCGACGTTCTCGCCGGTCATGGCCTTCACCGGGCGCGGCATGGTCGGGCTGTCGAAGATGCCCATGAGGTTCATAGCGGTCTTGAAGGCGCCGACGCCACCGGCATAGCCCTGGACGCCCGAGGTGACATCCCAGATGTGCGAAATCTCATTGAGGCGGTCCTGCTCGGCCTTGACGGTAGCCCAGTCACCAGCCTGAGCGGCCTTCCACTGACGTACGTAGCCCTCGGGCTCAACGTTGGCGAGACCCGGGACGGAACCGTCGGCGCCACCGAGGTAGGCGCCGTCGACAACAACCTCGTGACCGGTGAGAATGCTCATCGGATGGCCGTTCTTCTCGTTCTCCTGAACGAGGTAGCGGAACGAGATGTCATCACCCGAGGAATCCTTGACGCCGGCCAGAACGCCCTCGGCACCGAGCTTGGCAAGGAGCTTCCACGGGAGCTTGGTGTGGACACACACGGGGATGTCGTAGGCGAAGATGGGCAGGTCGAGTTCCTCATGCAGGATGCGGAAGTGCTCCTCGACCTCGGTCATGCCCTGCAGGGCATAGAACGGGCAGGTGGCGACAAGCGCATCGGCGCCCAGCTCCTGAGCGACCTTACCGTGCTCGATCATGCGCTCGGTCTCGGTGTCGATGATGCCGACCAGAACGGGAACGCGGTGGTCGACGATACGGACGGCCTCGGCGATGATCTGACGGCGACGCTCGTCGGTGGAGAAGACGACCTCGCCCGAGGAGCCCAGGAAGAACAAGCCATCGACGCCGGCATCGATCATGCGGTTGATGCTGCGCTCAAAGGAGGCAACATCGAGCTGGTGGTCTTCGGTATCGGGAACAACGACGGGAGGGATAACGCCGGTGAATTTCTGAGTTGCCACAAGAATCTCCTTAGTTGTCTGGCGGGCAGCCCTATGCCGCCCACTCTTGTTGGCAGTGTCCAGGCCGTCTAGGCCAAAGAACACGGGTAGAACGTTTGGTTAAAGAAGTCGACGACTTCGTTTTCGAACGCATTGATGCGCTCGTGAGCGTATTTGGCATAGATGATATGCCTCCGGTCACACTCAAGACCGTTGAATACGGCAAACTGATCCTTGGGATCGCTCACGGTATCCATAAGCGATGTGCCCATGAGCACCGATCCGCGCACCCGAGACGACAGCGCATCGAGACCGCCAGGAAGCGGATTGGCAACCGCCGTGCAGGCGAGGCCCCGCTCGTCCAGAGCAGAAACCGCCAGCGCGACTCCGCCGCCAAGACCCTCGCCCCA
>UQPL01000126.1:0-5724 GCA_900542895.1 uncultured Collinsella sp.
ATCGGCAGGTCCTGCATGCGGTTGAACATCTTCTCGCGCAGCTTCTCCAGCGAGCCCTGCGTGACGATGGCCATGGCGCGGTTCCAGAAGAGCGAGGACAGGATGCCGATGCCGTAGATGCAGGCGAGGGTGGTCACGAGCTGTGCGATCTTGGGCTGCGCGGCTCCCCAATCGCCCGACTGCCACGATTCGCTAATAATCTGCAGGGCGCTCTGAAGGAAGGTCGCGCCGATGGAGTTGATGATGGCGCAGAGCACCACGCCGGCGACGACGAGGGGCAAAAGCACGGGGTAAAAGCCAAAGAGCGTCTTGATGAGGCGCGATATGGTGCCGCCCTTGCGGTTGAGCGCGCGCTCGGCGGTCGTTGCCTTACTCATGTGCCTCGCCTCCTTCCTGGGTCTGAGCTTGCGTTACGGATGCCTCGGTGTCGGCCTCGACGGCCTCTTCGCCCTCGGCAGACATCTTGTTCTGCGAGGTAAAGGTCTCGCGGTAGATCTCGCTCGTCTTGAGCAGCTCGTCGTGGTTACCGATCTGCGCGATGCGGCCGCCCTCCATGACGATGATGCGGTCTGCGTCCTGCACGGAGCTAATGCGCTGGGCGATGATGAGCTTGGTCGTGTTGGGCAGATAGCTTGCCAGCCCTGCGCGAATCTTGGCGTCGGTCTTGGTGTCGACGGCGCTCGTGGAGTCGTCCAGGATCAAGATCTTGGGGCGACGCAGCAGGGCACGCGCAATGCACAGGCGCTGCTTCTGACCGCCGGAAACATTGGAGCCGCCCTGTTCGATCCAGGTGTCATAGCCCTTGGGGAAGCCGTCGACAAACTCGTCGGCGCAGGCCAGATGCGCGGCCTCGCGGACCTCTTCGTCGGTGGCGTTCGGGTCGCCCCAACGCAGGTTCTCGGCAATCGTGCCGCTAAACAGCACGTTTTTCTGCAGCACCATGGCCACCTGGTGGCGCAGGGCGTCCAAGTCGTAGTCGCGTACATCCACGCCGCCCACGCGCACGGTACCCTCGGTGGCGTCGTACAGGCGGGCGATGAGGTTTACGAGCGTGGACTTGGCCGAGCCGGTGCCGCCGATGATGCCGATGGTCTCGCCGCTCTTAATGTGCAGGTCGATATCGTCGAGCGCCTGGCGCTTCGCATGCGCGGAATACTTAAAGCTCACGTGGTCAAAGTCGATGGAGCCATCGGCGACCTCGAGCACGGGCTCGGCGGGATCGGCGATCGTGGGCTCGGCGGCCAGCACCTCGGTGATGCGGTGCGCCGATTCGTCGGCCATGGTCACCATGACAAAGATCATCGATAGCTGCATCAGGCTCATGAGGATTTGGAAGCCATAGGTAAAGATCGAGGAGAGCTGGCCCACGTCGAACAGCGTGCCCTGGCTCGTGATGATGAGCTTGGAGCCCAGGTAGATGATGACGACAAACGCGCCGTTGACGCAGATGTTCATCATGGGGTTGTTAAAGGCAAGCAGCTTCTCGGCGCGGGTGAAGTCCATCTGGACGTCGCGTGCGGCGGTCGCGAACTTCTCCTTCTCAAAGTCTTCGCGCACGTAGCTCTTGACCACGCGCATGCCGGTGACGTTTTCCTCGACGGACTCGTTAAGGGCGTCGTACTTGTGGAACACGCGCGAGAAGATGGGACGCACCTTAAAGATGATAAAGAACAGCCCAAAGCCCAGCAGTGGAATGATGACCAGGTAGACCATGGCGACGCTGCCGCCCATGATAAATGCCATGGTAAAGGCGAAGATCAATACCAGCGGCGCGCGCACGGCGATACGGATGATCATCATAAAGGCCTGCTGCACGTTGTTGATATCGGTGGTCAGGCGCGTGACGAGCGAGGAGCTCGAGAACTCATCGATGTTGGCAAAGCTGAACGTTTGGATCTTGCAGAACAGGTCGTGACGCAGGTTCTTAGCGAAGCCGCAACTCGCATGGCTGCAGGTGACGCCGGCAGCGGCGCCAAAAGCAAGCGACGTCAGCGCGATGAGCACCAAAAAGCCCGCGGTGGGAAGCATCTCGGCCACGGTGGCGCCGTCTTTGATGGCATCGATCAGGTTGGCGGTGATAAATGGAATCAGCATCTCGCAGAGCACCTCGCCAAGCACGAGCAATGGCGTAGCAACGGTGACTTTCATATAGTCGCGGATGCTTCCCATGAGGGTTTTAATCATCCAGTTCCTCCCAGGTTACACGGATTTTCTCGAGCATTTCGGCGAGCTGCTCGCGCTCGTCGTGGGTGAGCGCGCTAAAGGCCTGCTCTCTAAAGCGGATGCGGGCCGCCTGCTCAACGCGGGCCTTTTCCCATCCCGCATCGGTCAGGCGGATGGTGAGCTGCCGACGGTCTTTGGGATTGCGACTGCGCTCGATAAGACCGCCCAGTTCGAGCTTGGACAGAATCTCGGAAAGGGACCCCGGCTTGAGGTCGAAGTGCATGCCGAGCTCCTGTTGGGACAGCTCGCCGGTCGGCTGCTTGGCGAGTAGGCAGACAATAGGCGCCTTGCCAGATATGCCGCCGCCGTGAAAATGCATGTAATGGCCGCAAAACCCCAGCCCATGGAGGATTCTCTTGGCGAGACGGTCCTCCTTGGACTGAGTCTCGGGCTCGTCTACCGGCTGCGAGGGGTCGTCGCCGGGTTCATGCGGATGGGCGTGTGGTTCAACACACATATCTAATCTTCGCTCCTTTCTTTAGTTAGGTAGTGGAATTGTTTTGTGCCTAACTAATCTAGGAGCATGAGAAATGAATGTCAAGGTACCAAACTAGTGGTTACGCGGTTTTACCAAACCGCGTAACGGCTCGACGCTGCAAACGCTCCCTGCGCTACACTTAGTCGCACTGTGGCGCTGCTGCGCCGTGCCCGAACCAAGGGAGACCCTCATGAAGAACACTCAGCTGCTGTTGATCAACGATATGTGCGGCTACGGCAAGGTCGCGCTTTCCGCCATGCTGCCGGTGCTGTCGCATATGGGCTATCGCATCCACAACCTGCCGACGGCCCTTGTTTCCGATACGCTCAACTACCCCAAGTTCTACATCCACGACACCACGGAGTACGTGCGTCAGAGTCTTGCCATTTGGGAGGAGCTCGGCTTTGAGTTCGACGCCATCTCGACCGGCTTTATCGTGACCGAGGAAGAGACGCGCATCATCTCGGACTTTTGCCACCGCCGCGCGCAAAAGGGCACCAAGGTGTTCGTCGATCCCATCATGGGCGACAACGGCAAGCTCTATGCCGGTGTGCCCGAGTCCACGATTGGCCTTATGCGGCACCTGCTGGAGTGCGCAGACTACGCGGTGCCCAACTACACCGAGGCCTGTCTGCTCGCCGATACGCCTATTGCAGAGCAGATCACGCCCGATGAGGCCCGCGCCCTTGTGGACGCTGTGCGCGAGCTGGGTGCCAAGTCGGTGGTCATTACGAGCGCCGTGGTCAATGGCACGAACGCGGTTATCGGTTACGACCATGTGGCGGGGGAGTACTTTACGATTCCCTTCGACCTGATCCCGGTCTACTTCCCGGGCACGGGCGACACGTTCTCGGCGGTGCTCGTCGGCCGCGTTATGGCCGGTTGGAGCCTGCAGCGCGCGACGAGCGATGCCATGCGCGTGGTAGCCGAGCTTATCGAGCGCAATGCCGACCAAGAGGACAAGTCCGCCGGCCTGCCCATCGAGGCCTGCCTGGATGTGATTGACCATGAGTAACGCCGACGAGAGCGGCACCGAGGCAGCGGGCGAGAACAAGCCGCTCGGTGCCCCGCGCGGCAAGCGCCCACGTATTCGCATTAGCTGCGTGGACCAGCTGGGCACATGCCGCTGCCATCACGGGCACAAGCCGGGTGACGTCTTCGACTTCGACCGCGATCGCGGCAAGATGTGCGCCATGGCCTGCCATGTGGGCTTTCCCTATATCGATATCCTGCGCTATGGCGGAACCGTGCCTGGCAACGAGCCTGGTACGGCAAAGTTCTGCTGCCCCGAGGTCGATACACTGAATGTCTGGCTTGCCGAGATCGTTGACGAGTAGTTGAGCGTGGATTTTCTCCCGTTTAGAGCGCGCTTGAACGCTCAAAGTGGGAGATCATCCACGCTCGTTTTATGCCGATGGCGTGGCACGTGCGTCCGCGTGCTCGCTTGCCTATAACTGCTCGAGCATGGCCGTGCAGCCGGCGAGCACATCGCGGTAGGTGGCATCGAAGTTGCCGGTGTACCAGGGATCGGCCACGTCGCCGGGGCGATCGGTCCAATCGAGCAGGCGCGAGATCTTGCCATCGGGGTCGCTGCCAAAAATGCGACGCAGACCTCGCGCGTTCTCGGCATCCATATAGACAATGTGGTCCCAGTTACCATACTCTGCGCGACGCACCTGGCGGGCGCGGTGCGCAACGACGGGAATCCCGACTTCACGCAGCTTGGCAACGGTGCCACGATGCGGCGGATTGCCGATCTCCTCGGTCGACGTTGCAGCGGAATCAATGACAAACTCCGCCTCGCGTCCAGCGCGGCGCACCAGCTCGGTAAACACCGACTCAGCCATCGTCGAGCGGCAGATATTCCCATGGCAGATAAACAGTACACGTTGCATATGCGGTTTCCTTTCGATCGCCATCATCGAGCTCGAGTATCGCATCTACGCCTGCGCCCTCGCCCGCTTGCGCTCCCAGCGAGCCAACTTAATCGTCACCAGCGTGAGCGCCCAGGCCACAAGCGAGAACACGGCACCGACCGCGCCAACGTAGGCAATGCCAGCTCCGCTTACCACGGCGCCGCCCACCGCGGTGCCAAACGAAATGCCGACATTAAACGCCATGGGTTCTACCGAGCTCGCGAGCACCATCGACTTGGGGTGGCGGCTGCGTGCCACGTCCATAAAGTGCGTGATGCACGACACCGAGAACAGGTACATGAGCATCGCCAGGCTAAAGACAAAGACAAGTGCGAGCGGCATGGCAGCGCCTACGGCAAACAGCCCAAACAATGCCGCCGCCTGCAGCACAAACGTCACAAGCAGCGCCTTCATGCCAAAGCGCGCATCGATCCATCCGCCCAGGATGTTCGAGACCAGGCAGAACACGCCGTAGGCCATAAGCGTGGTACTGGCTTCGACCGTGCCCATGCCCAGCACCTGCTCAAGATAAGGCGTCACGTAGCCGTAGAACACATAGACCGACCCCACGCCAAACAAGAAGATGAGCATGCCAGTGATGATGCTCGGCTCGCGCAGCAGACCCGCCTGCTCGCGAAAGGTGGCAGGCTCGTCGGTTTGCCCGGCGCGCGGCATAAACGCCACGAGCGCTCCGCAGATCAAAACGGCAAAGGCCAGCGTGCCGTACATGGCCACGTGCCAATCGAGCGTGTCGGCCACAAATTTGCCAATCGAGGTCACAAAGACCATCGCCACGGAAAACGCACCGTACACTACCGAGATGGCAAGCGAAGTTTGCTGCGGGGACAGAAGCTCAGGGATGTACGTCACGCCTACGGCGAGCAGTGCGCCCGAGACGGAGCCCAGGACAATGCGCGAGATAAAGAGCACCTGGAAGTTGGGCGCCAACGCCATGACCAGGTTGCCGAGCACAAAGACGATGCTGTAGCACACGAGCAGCTGGTAGCGGCGAAAACGCCCCGTGCTGAGCGCGAGCACCGGCGTCGCGATAGCGTAGACCAGTGCGAACACGCTAATAAGTTGGCCTGCGGTGGCAAGCGATACGCC
>UQPL01000127.1:0-5692 GCA_900542895.1 uncultured Collinsella sp.
CGTCGCGGATCGCCTTGAGGTACTTGTTGCGGGCGATCGCGTTGAAAAAGGGCTGCCCCTTTTCGATGATGGCGATGAGTTGCTCCATGCAAAGCTCCTAAGAGTCGGTGGGTTGGCAACGATGGTAGCTTTTGACGTTTGGTTGCCAAAATGTTGACGTTGCCATTTTGCGACACAAAATAAGACGCGAACCGATGGCCCCTGTGCCTGTGGACCGTCGATTCCTTGCGCGTAAACGTTTGAGCCGCCCGGTGGCTCTGAGTTTGCACAATGGCAACGTTAACATTTGGGCGACAAAAGCCGTTCGGGGAAGCAAAAATGTCGGTGAACGGTAGGTTTTGGGTGGTGAGCGTATGGTGGGGGAGGCGTTGGATATACTTGAAGACGTTTCATTTGACTGCGCAAGGTGCCACCAATGGCATCGTTGACATAGAAAGATCGACCTATGGCCGCTGTTAAAAAATCGGTATCCGTCAAAGACGTAGCGCGCCTCGCGGGCGTCTCGGAGCAGACAGTCTCGCGTACGGTGCACGATTCGCCCAGCGTGCGCCCCGAGACCAAGGAACGCGTGCGTGCCGCCATGCGCGAGCTGGGGTATCGCCCCAATTTTGCCGGTCGATCGTTGCGCCGTGGCAAGTTTAAGACCGTCGGCGTCGCCATGTTCAACATTACCGGCACCGGCAATCTCGACCGTATGGAGGGCTTTGCCGCAGCGGCCGACAAACATGGCTATGCCATCACCCTCACTAAAGTAGACGGGCATCCGTATACCCTCGAGAGCGCATCGTCGCGCATGAGCGCACTGCCGGTGGATGGCATGGTTGTGATTATGAACCGCATGCCGGCGGACTTTGGAACCTTCGAGCCGCTGCCCGGCATGCAGACGGTGCTCGTTACGATGTTGGAGCACCCGCTCTGTTCAACGGTCGATAACGACCAGTTCGATTGTTCGCGCCAGGTGGTCGAGTATTTGCTGGGGCAGGGACACAAGACTGTGCACTTTATCTCGTGTCCCGAGCGCTCGCTTTCGGGCATGCGGCGCGAGGAAGGCTGGCGTGAGACATTGCGTGCGCATGGCATTGAGCCCCCGCAGCTCGTGCGTGGCGACTGGACGGCGCAGAGTGGATATGCTGCCGGCCAGGCGCTTGCGGATGATCCGACCTGCACGGCCATTTATGCCTCCAACGATGCCATGGCATATGGCTGCATCCGTGGGCTCGAGTCGCGCGGGAAGTGCGTGCCCCAGGACGTGAGCGTGGTGGGTGTTGATGACAGCCTGGGCGATATCGTGCCCGATTGTCGCTTGACCACGGTGCGCTTTGACAACAAGCGCGTCGGCATGTGGGCGGTTGACAAGATTGCCGGCGCCGATGTGGGTGCGTCTGGCGTGGAGCACATGCTGATCCCCGGTGTGCTCGTAGAGGGCGATACGGTGCGCGATTTGCGTTAGGGTGCGGCCCTGTTTGGGTTGCCGTTAATTGTGTTCGATATTGTTCAGATTGGTTTAAAAACCGTTCACGGGCGAAAAGTGACCGTTCATAGTTCGAAATTACGTTTTGGGCTGTTCTTTTTTGTTTGAATGTTATTGTTTCTGTCATACACAACGCAGCGCGTATGCCCGGACGCGATGCTCTCCATTGGTTCATATGTGAAAGGAACGCAATATGGCAACCAAAGAAGAAATCTCGATGGTTGGATTCGAGATCGTCGCATACGCAGGTGACGCCCAGACCGATCTGCTTGCAGCGCTCGATGCTGCTCGCGAGGGTGACTTTGAGAAGGCCGAACAGCTGCACAAGGATGCCAGCGATGCGCTCATCGGTGCCCACGACACGCAGACCAAGCTGCTTTCGCAGGAGGCCGGCGGTGGCGAGATGGAGATGACCTTCATCATGGCTCACGCTCAGGACACTCTCATGACCACTATGATCCTGGAGAAGCAGACCCGCTTTACCATCGATGCCTACAAGCGCATCGCCGAGCTCGAGGCCAGGCTCGCCTAACGAGCCCTCACAACCAAGTCCCCTTCCAAAAGCCCTGCCGCTACCCGCGGCAGGGCTTTTTCTGTCCTCCTCCAAGTTGCGGTGAAATGGGGACTGAATAGGGGCCGGCGGGCGCAAAACAATCCCTATTCCACCGCAACTCATCCCGAGATAGTCATTGAGGACGTTCTTAAACGACTAGTCGTTGGGGGCAGTCTTGGAGCTTCTGCACGCCCTCCCGTTCGGTTTTTCGATGGGTGGGTATACTTCCATCCGCAATGCAGGCCGGAATGAGGAGGTGTCCAAATGCCGGACAACGGATTGATTCAAAAGACAGATGCGCACGAGATGGCTCATGGGCGTCCTGTCCAAATAACCGAGCATACGACGGTAACCGAGCTGCAGCCCAGCCTGTCCGATGTCGTGTGCGCAAACAAAAAGCTGCAGGTTGGCTTTATCGTTGCGCTCGTGGTACTGGCGCTGCTTTCGGGCTTTGTGGCTCGTCCACATTTCGCCGATACCAAAACTTGGGACTCCACCATTGAGGTCATCGATCAAAAGAAGGGCAATGTTTTGGCGCTCACGACCTCGTGCGTCGCCCTATCTGCGGGTATCACTGCGCTGCCGGGCGATACGGGAACGCCGGTTGCCGAGCAGCTCGCGCAGCTTTCGGGTAACTTGGGCATCGTGCTTGCCGTGCTCTACCTCGAGAAATACCTGCTGACCATTTTGTGGTCGGTTGGCCTGGGCATCCTGATCCCGTTTGCGCTGGTGCTCTTTGCGGTGTCGCTCGGCATTCACGGGCGCTGGAGCACGAGCGCCGTCCTGCGCCGCGTGGCGACTCGCGTGCTGGTGGTCGCCATGATCGGAATGGCCTTGGTGCCTGCAAGCGTTTGGGTGTCGCAGAAGGTCGACGAAACGTATCGAGTGAGTATCGAGGCGGCCGAGCAAAAGGCGGCCGACGCTGCGGGTGCGGCAGATAGCGACAGCTCCAAAGTAAGCAAGAAAAAGACCGAGTCCACAGAGTCCAAGAATGTGCTTGAGCAGCTTGCCGACGGCGCCTCGGGTCTCGTCACGTCGGTAACCAGTGGTGCCAAACAGATGACCGACGAGATCGTGCAGCAGGTGACCGATCTGATCGAAGGTGTCATCGTGATGATCGTGACCTCGTGCGTGATTCCACTGCTGGTGCTCGCGGCGTTTCTGTGGCTGGGACACACGCTACTGGGGATTGATATTTCCGGCCCGGCGAACTATTTGACGGGTCGCTTTCTGAGCGCTCCGTCCAAGCACGCCAAAAAGGGCGGGCAGTCCGAGTAGCTAAAACAGCTGTATATACCGGGAAATACCGCCGAAGGGCGGCCGAGACACGTTCTCGGTCGCCCTTTTGTTTGTTGAACACGTGGTCGCTACGTCCGTGCTGGGCCCAAACGGTCAGCAATCATCCGTAAACGGTATTTGTTCAAAAAAGAACAAAGATAAACAAATAATGGTTGCAGTCGATGTTCGAATGTGTTCAAATAAACATGAACAGTGAAGAACCGCACGTTCAGATGCCCGGACCTGAACGCGATTCAACACTTCCAAACAGAAACTACGCGCCAGCGTATCTCTCAAGGAGGATGTCATGAGGGTTGTAATCGCTTCCGATGCCGACGGTATGTCGATGAAGGAGTCCATCAAGGAGATACTCATCGCCGACGGTCACGAGGTCGTCGACTATTCCGAGACCCCTGCCGCGGACTTTGTCGATTCCGCGACCGCCGTTGCCAAGGACCTGCTGGAGCACAAGGATTCCCAGGGCTTCGCATTCGATAAGTACGGCGTCGGCTCCTATATGGCCGCCGTCAAGATCAAGGGCATGGTCGTCGCCAACATTTCCGACGAGCGTTCCGCTTACATGACCCGCGAGCACAACGGCTCGCGCATGGTCACCATGGGCCCGGGCGTTGTGGGCACCGAGGTCGCCAAGAAGATCGCCCGCGAGTTCCTGCGCGCCCAGTACGCCGGCGGCCGTCACCAGATCCGTGTCGACATGCTCAACAAGATGGCCTAACGAGAGCCACCGAGAACTCGAACTTCTACCTCAACTTGTGAATTCAGACGAAAGGACGTTCTGATGAAGAAGACCATCGCAATCGGTTGCGACCATATCGTTACGGACGAGAAGATCTATCTGGCCGACCGCCTGGAGCAGGCTGGCTACAAGGTGCTCGACTGCGGCACCTACAGCCACACCCGTACGCACTATCCCATCTACGGTAAGGCCGTGGGCGAGGCCGTTGCCAGCGGCAAGGCCGACTTTGGCGTGGCCCTGTGCGGCACCGGCATCGGCATCACCAACGCTGTCAACAAGGTTCCCGGCGCCCGCTGCGCCCTGGTTCGCGACATGACCTCTGCCCTGTATGCCCGTCGCGAGCTCAACGCCAACATCGTGGGCTTTGGCGGCAAGATTACCGGCGAGTTCCTGATGGCCGATATCATGCTTGCCTTCCTGGAGGAGCCCTACGAGAAGACTCCCGAGCACGATGCCCTGATCGCCAAGATCGATGCCTGCAACAAGGCCGACGCCGAGACTCAGGCCGACCCGCACTTCTTTGACGAGTTCCTCGAGAAGTGGGACCGCGGCGAGTATCACGACTAAGGGGTTCCGGCGTAATTAACTAGTCCGTTGACGGCTCGCGTTTCTGTGAGGGGGCGCGGGCCGGTTTTCTAAACAGGAGTTCAATATGATTCTGACCGTTACCATGAACCCGTCGATTGATACGCGCTATCAGCTCGACAAGCTGATCATCGACGATGTTAACCGTGTGACGCCCGAAAAGACCGCTGGCGGCAAGGGCCTCAACGTGAGTCGCGTGCTGCTGCAGCTGGGCGATGATGTGATCGCGACCGGTCTGCTCGGCGGCCACATGGGTGCCTATATGGCAGAGCTTATGGATGCCGATGGTGTCAAGAACGACTTTGTGCCCATCGCCGGTGAGACACGCATTTGCCTGAATATTCTGCACGAGGGTAATCAGACCGAGCTGCTGGAGAGCGGCCCGCAGATCGCCCCGGCAGAGCTGGAGGCCTTTACGGCCAAGTTCGCTGAGCTTGCAGCGAAGGCAGACGTTGTGACGCTTTCGGGCTCGCTGCCGCGTGGCGTCGATGCCGGCTACTATGCCGAGCTCGTCAAGATCGCCGAGGAGGCAGGCGCCAAGGTGCTGCTCGACACCTCGGGTGCATCGCTGGAGGCCGCGCTGGAGTCCGACGCTAAGCCCGAGCTCGTAAAGCCCAACCTGACCGAGATTAACGGCCTGCTGGGTACGTCCTTTACGACCGATGATGTCGATGCCCTGCGCGAGGCGCTTGCCGCCGATGGCCGCTTTGCCGGTATTCCCTGGGTTGTCGTCTCGATGGGCGCCGCCGGTTCGGTGGGCTTCCATGAGGGCCGTGCGTTCCGCGCCAAGACTCCCGCGATTGCGGCTGTGAACGCGACGGGTTCCGGCGACTCGACCATCGCCGGCTTTGCGCATGCCATTGCGGCTGGTGCCGACGACGTTACGGTGCTCAAGACCGCCAATGCCTGCGGCAAGCTCAACGCCATGGATCCCAAGACCGGCCACCTGGTCATGGACCGCTGGGACGAGGTCTACAACAGCGTTGAAGTAACGGAGCTTTAGAGTTACGGCGTTTTACCAAACGCCGTAACCGGCCGACGCTGCGCG
>UQPL01000128.1:0-5691 GCA_900542895.1 uncultured Collinsella sp.
AAGAATGATCGACATCGCTGAATGGAGTTAGCGAGGCAGCATTGCCCCGCCAACTTCCCTACCTCCCGCGCAGGGCCTTGAGCTTGGCCAGGGCATCGGGGCTCAGGCGACTGCCCAGAGTCATCTTGATCTGCGGAGCTTCCTCTGCCTCGTGAACGTCGTTATCGATCTGTTTAATCTCGTCTACCAGCATACGGCTCGAGATGCGCGTAACGCCCTTGCCCATGACGACGGCCTGGATCGTGCCGTCGCTCGATACCACGGAGCACGCGCGACCTTCCTCACGTGCCTCGATGCAGAGCTTCTGCACCACGGTATCGGCCGAAACACCCGTCGGCGAAAACTCAATGCGCACGCCGCGGGCCGGTAGGTTGGGGCGCTCGCTGGAGATATTGCCCGCGCCGTCAAACACGATTACGGCCTCGTAACGGCCCTGGGCAAAGGCGGCGACGTCGTTGATGAGGGCGGTGCGCGCCATATCGTGAACGTCGCTGGAATACGGATCGTCGGAATGGTCGTACACGAGCTTTTCGTAGCGCGGCGTGCAGTGGATCACGTTGTAGCCGTCGACCACCAGCAGCTCGGGCTTGTTGGAGTGCACCGTCGAGACCGGGTCGGCGATGGCCTGCGCAAACGCATTGCCGCCCACGCCATAGGTCGCGGCCGAAACAATCGGCTTGGCCGAGCCCTCGCCAAAGCGCTTGGCCTTGGACTTGGCACGGTTCTTTTTGGACATGCGCTACTCCTCCCCCATGAGCTCGCCAGCGTTGCGGCGCAGCCACTCAAAGCACAGCGCCGTGGTCGCCTGGGCAACATTGAGGCTCTCGGTCATGCCGCGCTGGGGAAGCTTGGTCAAAAAGTCGCATTTCTCGAGCACCAGGCGCGAGATGCCGTCGCCCTCGGAGCCCATGACGAGCGCCACGCGGCCCTCGAAGGGAGCATCCCAGCAACTGCCTTCGGCGTGCTCGGAGGCACCGCCCACCCAAAAGCCAGCGGCCTTAAGATCGTCGAGCGCACGGGCGATGTTGGGCACCTGCGCGATAGGCAGATGCATGACGGCGCCGGCAGAAGTCTTATAGCTGCCGACGGTCACACCGGCGGCACGCTTGTTGGCAATGATGGCGCCTGCCGCGCCCACGACCTCGGCAGAGCGCACGATCGCACCAAAGTTGCCATCGTCGGTCACATGGTCGAGCACGATGACGAGCGCCGGACCGTCGCCCGCGCGGTCGAGGATGTCGGCGACATCGGCATAGGGGAAGTTGCCAACCTCGAGCGCAATGCCCTGGTGAGCGCCATGGCTCGACAGCGCATCGAGCTGCGCGCGTGGAACGAACTTAATGCGGACGCCCGCGGCGTTGAGGTCATCGACCAGGCGCGACAAGGCGGCGTCGCGCTCCCCGCCCTCGGCAATGAGCGCGCACTTGATGGGAAAACCAGTGCGTAGCGCCTCGGCGGCAGCACGACGACCTTCGATAAACTCGCCCTTGGGAGCCTGGACAGCGTCGCGGTTGCGATCGCGCTGCGGACGTGCGGCCTGGGTGCGATCGCGCTGGCCCTTGGGAGCGGCAGCGCGATCATTGCGGCGAATCGGACGCGAGCCAGAAGCAGCCTGCTTGCCGCCACGAGGCGCACGCTTGCGATTGTCGGCCATAGGACGGCCTCCTTAAATAGATAACGAACAAGAATCGACCGTCCGAGCCACGGCACCTTGCCTTTCAATCGTCGGGCATGACCACCAGGTCTATGCCCTCCTCTTTCAAGGCAATCTGCCGCACCTCGAACGGTCGACAAATACTAGAGACTCTTAATACGAGTGCCCGCGGCCGTATCCTCAATGGTGAGGCCCAGGTCCTTGAGCTGGTCGCGGATGGCGTCGGCCAGATCCCAGTTCTTGGCGGCACGGGCCTCGGCGCGGGCCTCGAGAATCTTGGCAGCAGCCTCGTCCACGTCGTCGCCCGTGTAGGCAACCAAACCGGCGGCAACGCCCAGCAGGCCCAGCGGCAACTCGACCTTGGGCTCGGGAAGCTCAACGCCAAACGTATCGAGCAGCTCGGCCAGCGTATCGGCGGCAGCCAGGACTGCGGCCTTGTCGGCAGCATCGCCCGCCTGCTCCAGATACTGATTGCACTCGGTGACAAAGCCAAAGACGGCACCCATGGCACCAGCGGTGTTAAAGTCGTCGTCCATGCACTCCTTAAAGGTGGCACGAGTCTCGGCGGCCTTGGCGGCAAACGCCTCGGCGGCAGCCGCATCGGCATCGGCCGTCGCATGGTTCGCGGCCCAGCGCAGGTTCTCGACCGTACCGGCGATACGCGTGAGCGAGTTCTCGGCACCCTCCAGGCGCTCCCAAGAAAAGTCGAGCGGCGAGCGATAGCTCGTCTGCAGCATCAGCAGGCGCAGGGCGGCAGCGGAGTGCTGTTCGAGGACCTCGGCCAGCGTAAAGAAGTTGCCGAGTGACTTGGACATCTTCTCGCCGTCAACCAGCAGCATGCCCGTGTGCATCCAGGTGTTGGAGAAGCCCTGGTGCCAGGCGCAGGTGGCCTGGGCGCACTCGTTCTCGTGATGCGGGAAAGCAAGATCGGAGCCACCGCCGTGGATATCGATCGGGGTACCCAGGTAGCGATGCACCATGGCGGCGCACTCGGTGTGCCAACCGGGACGGCCCTCGCCCCAGGGGCTCGGCCAGCTGGGCTCGCCGGGCTTGGCGGCCTTCCACAGGGCAAAGTCGAGCGGGTCGATCTTGTCCTCGTTCTCCTCGATGCGCGCACCAACCATAAGGTCGTCGATGTTGCGGCCCGAGACCTGACCATAGTTGGGATCGCTGCGCACGGCAAAGTACACATCGCCGTTATCGGCTGCGTAAGCGTGGCCCTGCTCGATAAGCGTCTTGATCATGGCGATCATGGGGCCGATCTCCTTGGTGGCGCGGGGGCGCACATCGGGATCGAGCACGTTGGCGGCGCGCATGACGCCGATGAACTTGTCGGAGAACTCCGTCGCGACCTCGGCAGCCGTACGGCCCTGCTCGTTGGCGCGCTTGATGATCTTGTCGTCGACATCGGTGAGGTTCTGGGCGAACGTGACCTCGTAGCCGCTCGCGATGAGCCAGCGTCGAATCACATCGAAGCTGATGAACGTGCGGGCATTGCCGATGTGGATGTTGTCGTAGACCGTGGGGCCGCACACGTACATGCGAACCTTGCCGGACTCGATGGGCTGGAACTCTTCCTTTTTATGGGTAGCGCTGTTGTAGATACGCATTCGTTACTCCTTAACGGTTTTCTGTAGCAGGCAGACGGCCCAGGCGCCGATTCCCTCGCCCTGGCCTTCCCAACCGAGCTTTTCGGTCGTAGTGGCGGCGACGCCTACATTTTCGACGTCAACGCCCAGGGCATGGGCAAGGTTGGCGCGCATGGCATCGCGGTGCGGGGTGATCTTGGGTTGCTGACAGGCAATGGTGCAATCGGCATCGACAAACTCAAAGCCCAGCTCGCGCGCATAGTCCATCACGCGAGCGAGCAGCACCATCGAATCGGCACCCTCGTAGGCAGGATCGGTGTCGGGGAATAGCTTGCCGATGTCTCCCCCGCGGCAGGCGCCCAGAATGGCGTCGGCCAAGGCGTGCGCGAGCACATCGGCATCCGAGTGGCCCAGCAGGCCGCGCTCGTAGGGAATGTCGACCCCGCCGATGATACATCGACGCCCCTCCACCAAACGGTGGACGTCGTAGCCGTGGCCAATGCGCAGGTTACTGAACATAGGGAAGGTCCTCTCCCTCGGCCATGCGGCCAAGCAGAATCGCGGTTACGGGACGCAGATCCTCGGGCACCGTCACCTTAAGGTTGTCGCGCGGGCTCTGGACACAGCGGACGCGCCCGCCCATGCGCTCGACCAGCGATGAGTCGTCGGTACCGATAAAGCCCTCGGCAATCGCCGCGGCATGGGCACGCTTCATCGCGTCGACGCTAAAGATCTGCGGCGTCTGCGCGGCCCAATAGAGCTCGCGCGGCGGCGTCTCGACGATATTATCGCCGTCGACGATCTTGAGCGTGTCGATCGCGGGCTGACCGCACACGACACCGTCGAGCGAGCGGTCACCCATGAGCACGTCGATAGCGTGGTCGATGGCCTCGGTCGTAATGAGCGGACGAGCGCCATCGTGGATGGCGACATATTCGAAACCCGCCGGAACCGCATGCACGCCGGCACGGGTGGAATCCTGACGGGTATCGCCGGCATCGGCAAAGCTGATGGGCGTGTCATAGTCAAACGGGTCGATGGCAAGGCGGCGCATCTCGGCACGGCGCTCGGCAGGACACACCACCACGATATGGCCGACCTTGTCGCTACGATCAAACGCGCGGATGGACCAGCTCATGAGCGGACGGCCCGCCACGTTAACGAGCTGCTTGCCGCCGGGATTTCCAAAGCGCTGACCGCTGCCGCCGGCAACGACCACGGCGCATACGGGCGCCATTATGCGTTCCCCTGTTTGGTGCCCTTCATGCGGTACAGCGAGTCCGCAAGAATGGCAGGGTTGTTGACGCCAAAGTCGCCCAGGCGCTCCGGATCCTCGCTGATGTCGTCCATGAGCTCCTGCAGCGAGCCGTACTCGTCGACGATCTTCTCGGCCACGCCGTCGCGCACGACGGACACGCGCGAAAGCGTGCGCAGGCCCAGCGGCGTCATGACGGAGTCCTCGTCCAGGTCGTCATAGCCCAGAACTGCCGCCACGTGCTGCGGGTCGGACAGGTCCTTAGGCGTCATGCGAGCGAGCTCTGCACGAATCTTCTCGGCGTTTGCCTCGGAGGAATCGCTCGCGTAGTCGCGGATCATCAGGTCGTATTCGGTATCCATGCTGGAACCGGCGAGCTGCTCGAGCTGCATCTGCACGAGCTTGCCCTGGTTGCCCAGCTTGACGATGCAATCCTTAAGCTCGGTCTTTGCTTGCTGCATGATCTCGAAGCTCGAGAAAATACCGGTAATGTCGGCGAGCGTAACGTAGTCGTCGAGCTCGAGGGCCGTCAGGCGCAGCAGGGAGCGGTCGAGCGACTGACGAGTAGTCTGAAGCGTGGCGACGAGCTGGTTGACCGAGCTCATGATGGTGGTGACGGGCTGGATCTCGTAGCTCTTGCCGTGAACGTACACGTTAACGACGGCACGACGGGCCGAGACCGAGATCACGATGGCATCGGTGAGCACCGACATGCGAGCGGCGGTGCGGTGACGCATGCCCGTCTCGCTCGTGGCAAGCGAGGGATCGGGATTGAGGTGGAAGTTGGCGCGCAGGATCTGGGTGAGGTCGCCGTCGATGACGATGGCACCGTCCATCTTGGAGAGCTCGAACAGACGGTTCGAGGTGAACGAAATGTTGAGCGGGAAGCCGTCGTTACCGGCAGCGAGCACGTTTTCGGTGTCGCCGACGCAGATAAGGGCGCCCAGGTGACCGGCGATGATCATGTCGAGGGCGGTGCGGATCGGCTGACCAGGTGCCGTCAGGCGAATAGCCTGTTCCATACGCTTTTGCAGCTCGTTCTTATCCAAGGCATCGCTCCCATCGTATACGCTCCATAAACGCTAAATAGTTTCTCACGGTTTGTCCCCGCGGCGCTTGCGAAATCCGATGCTTACAGAATGGTTGATTTCCGATCTCAGCCGAACACATTGAGCAAATAGGCCATTCCCGCA
>UQPL01000129.1:0-5678 GCA_900542895.1 uncultured Collinsella sp.
GCGCGTCTGCAGTGCCTCGCCACCATGTGCGGTGATGAACTCCATGGGGTCGTTGCCGTCGGGGAGCACCACGCAGCGCAGGTCCATGGAATCCTGCTCGATAAACTGAATCGCGCGACGGGCGGCCTTCTGGCCCGCTGCATCGCCGTCGAACATATACACGATGCGCTTGGCAAAGCGAGTGAGCGTCTTGACGTGATGCTCCGTGAGCGCGGTGCCCAGCGTGGCGACGACGTTTTTAATCCCCGCCTCCCAGCAGGCGATGCAATCGGTATAGCCCTCTACCACGATGGCGGTATCCTGCGCGACGATAAACTCCTTGGCCCAATTAAAGCCGTAGAGGTTTCGCTTTTTATGAAACACGCTCGTCTCGGCTGTGTTGAGATACTTAGGCTGGCCGTCGCCCATAATGCGACCGCCAAAGGCAATGTTGTGACCCTGCTCGTCAAAGATGGGGAACATCACGCGGTCGTAAAAGCGGTCGGCAAGCTGCCCGCGCCCGCGACTCACGGCAACGTTGGCGTCGATCATCTCCTGCGGGGTAAAACCCGCCTGGGACAGGTGCGACACCAGCGCGTTACGGCCCGGTGCAAAGCCCAGGCAGTAGCGGCGGCAGACGTCGCCGCCCATGCCGCGGCTGGCAAAGTACTCGCGCGGACGGCCGTCCTTACCGCGCATGAGCATGGTGTGGTAGAACTGGGCGGTCTCGGCGCACAGATCGTAGATGCGGGCACGCTTGGTGCCGCGCTCGCGGCGATCTCCGGTGTCATGCAGCTCAATACCCGCGCGATCGGCCAAGTAACGGATTGACTCGGGAAAGCTCAGGTTCTCGCGCTTCATGATATACGTGAAAACGTCGCCACCCTCGCCGCAACCAAAGCAATGCCACACCTGCGTGGCGGGGATAATGTGGAAGGACGGCGTCT
Source organism: uncultured Collinsella sp. (assembly GCA_900542895.1). Taxonomy (GTDB): domain Bacteria; phylum Actinomycetota; class Coriobacteriia; order Coriobacteriales; family Coriobacteriaceae; genus Collinsella. The sequence goes on from UQPL01000129.1 coordinate 927, forward strand.
TCTCGCCATGGAAGGGGCAGCATCCCCAAAACTCATGGCCGCGAGGCTTGAGCTCGACCGTTTCCTGCACGATGGCAACCAGGTCAGACGCAGCGCGTACCTGGTCTTTTTCCTCATCGCTAATCACGGATGCTCACCCCCTGATCGCCCAAGTTGTGACGAATATCCTCGATATTACCCTCGACGGTCGCGATCAACTCATCCAGCGAATCGAACACACGCGAGGGACGCAGCCAGCGCGTAAACGCCAGCGAAACGGAAGCGCCGTACAGGTCGCCCGTATAACCAATTAAATTAGCCTCGAGATGCGCAGATGCCGCATCGTCAGCATACGTTGGCGGCAGGCCGACGTTCACAGCAGCGGGCCACGCGGTGTCATCGACCAGCACCAGACCCTCATACACGCCATCGGCTGGCACCTGAATGCCGTCGGGAACCTGCAAGTTTGCCGTGGGAAAGCCCATGCCAGAACCCTCGTGACGGCCGCGAATAACACCGCCACGCACCATATACGGACGGCCGAGTAACCCAGCAGCAAGCTCCACATGGCCCTGTCCCAGCTCATGACGAATGCGGGTGGCGCAAATGGCCTCACCGCCCTCGCAAAGCAGGTCGTGACCATACACGTCAACGCCGTGCTCGGAACCCCAGGAGCGCATCTCGGCAACACCAGAAGCACCGCCACGACCCAGCCTAAAGTCACTGCCAACGCGAATCGATCGAATGTCGACCAGACGCGACACCAGCGAGAGAAAATCAACATGGTCAAGCGCCGCAACCTCAGGCGTAAAGGGAACGGCCACCACCGCATCGACCCCGGTCTGAGCCAAGGCATGCAGACGGTCGGCCGTCGTCATCAGTTTTTGAGCGGGCGAAGGGCTCACCACGACGTCCGGGTCGGGATCGAAGGTAACTACTACCGCCTTGCAGCCATGGGCACGGGCATCCCGGACAAGCGCCGCAATGAGCTCCTGGTGTCCACGGTGAACGCCGTCGAACACGCCGATGGCAATCGATGCGGCACCCAAGTGCTCACACTCATCAAACGTATCGGCAGCAACGATGCGAGCCTCGTCCGACTCGCCCGCGAAAAAGACACGCGCGAGCTCATGAGCGGACAACATCATCGAACACCGCCGATTGCCTGCGGAAACACGTGCTCCATAACAAAGCGGCCACTCTCAATGCGGGCGAGCGCCTTGAGTCCCCCATCGAGCACCAGCGCAAACAGCGCCTTCGAGACATCGAAATCGGCAAGCGCACGCTCAACGGGAATGCGACGGCCGCAGAGCAGGTCGTCGGCAAGATTGCCCGGCAAGTCAACACGCATGGCGCCCAAGGCCGCAATGGGATCCAGGGCAAAGCCAGCGGCGGACTCGGGAGAAAGCTCCTCCACCGCATGACAGGCGCCAATGGAAACAACACCAGATGCGGTGCGACGAAGTGCGGAAATATGCGCGGCGCTATCGCAAGCACGGCCCAGGTCGCGAGCGAGCGCACGGATATAGGTGCCCTTGCTCACCGAGAACGCCACGGTCCACACACACGTATCACCTTCGCCGCCCACGGCAATCAGGTCGGCGGCATAGACCTCGACGGGGCGCGGAGGTAGGTCCACCGCATTGCCCTCGCGAGCAGACTTGTAGGCGCGAACGCCATTGACCGAGATAGCAGAAAACGCCGGCGGCACCTGCATCTGCGGGCCCAGCATGGCGGCCAAGCGCTCACGAGCATAGGCAGGATCGCGGAGCTCGTTGGCAACAGCCACCGTGCGGACCGCCTCGCCCTCCGCATCATCGGTATTGGTCTCGGCGCCAAACGAAATATCGGCGACGTAGCTTTTGGTATCGAGCGTGAGCATGCCCAGCAGACGGGTGGCCTGGCCCACACCCACCACCATGACGCCAGATGCCATGGGGTCGAGCGTGCCGGCATGGCCGACACGCCGCTCATGGAGGGCGCGTCGGCATTGCGAGACCACATCGTGGGACGTGCAGCCCACCGGCTTATCGACAGCGAGCAGCATATTCAGTTGTGAAGGCGTACGACGAGCCATGTACCATCCAAAAAGTTAAAGCTCGACGGTCACCGAAGCGGGATCCTCCCCTACCAGCTCGGCCAGCATGGGAAGTGCCACGGTGAGCGTCTCGAGAATTGTTCCGTTGTTGGAAAAGCCGGCGGCGGCATGATGCCCGCCACCGCCAAAATTGGCAGCAATCTCGGACACATCGAGGTCGCCCTTGGAGCGCAGGTTGCCACGCACCTTGGTATCGCCCTCAATGCCCTTTAAGAACATGCAGACCTCGACGCCCATCACCGAACGCACCACATCGACCAGGCCGTCGCACTCGTCCGAGGTGACGCCGCAGGCTTCAAGGTCGCTCTGGTAGGCATAGCTATACGCCACGCGCCCATGCGCGACCGTCTTAATGCGACCCATGACAATGGACTTGAGGTGCAAAAACTCAACGCGCATGCTCTGGTAGACCTCGAGCGCAACGCGCGCCGGATCGGCACCGTGCGCCACCAGGCGCGAGGCTGCATGGAACGCGGCGGCATCGGCGTTTTGGTACTGAAAACGGCCGGTATCGGTAACCAAGCCACACAGCAGGCAGGTCGCAACGCCATCACGTGCGACAATGCCGCAATTGTCCAAGAAGCGGTCGATGATCATGGCGCAGGCCGCGGCATCGACGCGCCTCAGGCTCAGCTCGGCAAACTCCTCGCGCGCCGGATGATGATCGAAGCACACCACATGCTTGGAGCGACGAAGCACCTCGGCGGAATTATTGAGGCGCTCGACGACCGGCACGTCCACCGAGATGAACAGGTCCGGATTGCCGGTATACGCAGATGCCGGCACCAGACGGTCGGCACCCTCCATAAAGCGGTAGATGCGCGGAACCGGGTCATCGTCTGCCAGCAGCAGGGCAATGTCCTTGTTGGGGAAAAACTTCATGAGCGAAAGGCCCAGACCCAATACGGAGCCCAAGGCATCGCCATCGGGAGAAGTATGTCCCGAAATCGCAATGGAGGACGCACCCTCGATGAGCTCGAGGATGCGTCGCTGAATATCTGCAGACTCGCACGAGGCGAGGTCGGCGGAATTAGTCATCTAAAGCTGCCTCCTGGGCGGCATCCGCTATCGGATAGCCGTCCTCGTCCTTTTCGATCGCAAGCGTGGCGGGAACGTTTTCCAGCGCACGCGTGATGCGCTCGGCCTCATCGGTCGAGCGATCGATGCGAAAATCGAGCTCGGGCGTGACACGCCAATCGAGCGAGCGAGCCAACAGGCTACGAATGCGGCCCTTGGCGCTTGCGAGCGCCTCCATGACCTCGTCGTAGCGGCTCGCATCGCACGACACGTACACACGCGCGAACGAACGGTCCACCGCGACCTCGACCGCGGTCAAAGTAACCAGGTCGAGACGCGGATCGGAAACCTCAAAGAGCAGGATATAACCAAGCTTCTCGCGAAGCTGCTCGCCCAGACGGCGGGTTGCCTGCGTTTGCTTCATAGCGCTACCCCCTACTCGGTACGGGCAACCTGGTCGATGCGGTAACCCTCGATCTGGTCGCCGGGCTTGATGTCCTGGAAGTTCTCCAGGCCAATGCCGCCCTCGGAACCGCTCTTGAGGCTCTTGGCCTCGTCCTTGTAGTGGCGCATCGAGGCGATCTTGCCGTTGAAGACCACGATACCGTCGCGCACCAGACGCACGGAATCGGTCGCGGCGATCTCGCCCTCCTCGACGCGGACACCGGCGGCGATACCGACTTTGGGCACCTTGAAGGTGTCCAGGACGGTCGCGGTACCCGTGGCGACCTCGACCTCGGTGGGCTTGAGCATGCCGATACGGGCCGCGTCGAGCTCCTCGAGGCACTTGTAGATAACGTCGTAGCAACGGATCTCGACGCCCTCGCGCTCGGCAGCGGAGCGGGCCTTACCGTCGGGACGGACGCCAAAGCCGATGATGATGGCGTTGGAGGCGTCGGCCAGGACGACGTCGGTCTCGTTGATGGCGCCGACAGCGGAGTGGATCGTGTTGATGCGGACCTCGGACTGATCCATCTTGTCGAGCGAGTCCTGAAGAGCCTCGATGGAACCCTGGACGTCGGCCTTGATGATCAGGTTGAGCTCCTTGACCTCGGCGTCGGCGATGGTCTCGAAGAGGTTCTCGAGCGTGACGTGCTTGACGCGGCTCTGCTCCTCGATACGGGCCTTGAGCGAACGCTCGTCGGCCAGCGCACGTGCCTCGCGCTCGTCCTCGAACACGCGGAACTCATCGCCGGCGTTGGGCACGGACTGCAGGCCCAAAATCTCGACGGCGTCGGAGGGACCGGCCTCGGTGACGGCGCGGCCCTTGGGGTCGAGCATGGCGCGGACGCGGCCGTAGGTAAGGCCGGCGACCAGCGTATCGCCCACGTGCAAGGTACCGCGGGTCACGAGCACGGTAGCGACCGAGCCACGGCCCTTGTCGAGCTTGGCCTCGAGGACGTTGCCGGAGGCAAAGGTGTCCGGGTTGGCCTTGAGCTCGAGCACGTCGGCCTGGAGCAGCACGGTCTCCAGAAGTTCGTCGATACCGATCTTCTGCTTGGCCGAGATGTTGACGAACATGTTCTGTCCGCCCCACTCCTCGGGGATGACTCCGTACTCGGTGAGCTCCTGACGCACACGGTCGGGGTTGGCGCCCGGCTTATCTATCTCTGTCTCTTATACACATCTCCGAGCCCACGAGACATGCGCAGATCTCG
>UQPL01000130.1:0-5670 GCA_900542895.1 uncultured Collinsella sp.
CGGGCGTGGCGGTGAACTACTGCAATACGCTCATCAAGCTGCGCCAAAAGGACACTATGGCGCGCTTTATGGACGATCTTGAGCATTTGGAGGAGCTCGATCGTGACGAGCTCGCCGACCTGTCGCGCCGCGTGCGCGAATATCGCCGCCGCCAACGCTAGAACGGGCGCCGCGCGTCACGATTGGGGGACTGAATATGAATATCACCGTGTATCTGGGTGCCAGCGTTGGTAACGACCCAGCGTTTCTGCCCGCGCTGCAGGAGCTGGGCAACTGGATTGGCTCCAACGGACACGCGCTGGTATACGGCGGGTCCAAGTCGGGCCTGATGGGTGCGCTCGCCGATAGCGTGCTCGAGGCAGGTGGACATGTGACGGGTGTTGAGCCGAGCTTTTTTATCGAGGCCGAGTTTCAGCATGACGGTATCGACGACCTTATCGTGACGAGCGATATGGCCGAGCGCAAGGCCAAGATGATTGAGCTCGGCGATGCGTTCATCGCCTTTCCCGGTGGGACGGGCACGCTCGAGGAGATTGCCGAGGTCATGTCCGCGGTGTCGTTGGGGCATCTCGATGCGCCGTGCATTTTGTACAACCTGAACGGTTACTACAACGACCTCAAGGCGCTGCTCGGGCACATGATTGATAAGGGGCTTTCGAGCCTGAAGCGCCAGCACGGTATCTACTTTGCCGACGATTTGCGCGAGATTGCCTCGATTATCAACGGATAAGTCTTGAGCCTGCCCCACTATGGCTCCCAATGGTGCCGTTTGCGGCGCAGGTGGTTGGCTCGTTCGGGTAACGCTCGCTCTACAATAAAACGTATCTATGTCGACTTTGACCGCGGGAGGACCCGATGGATAACCTTGCCAAACCCACAAACCGCGCGCTGTTTTTAGTTAGCGTTGCCGTGACCGGTGCGTTCGCAGGTGCCGCAGTCTGGCTGTTCTTCTTTGCGATGGAGCACGGCATCGACTATCTATGGACCGAGATTCCACACGCGCTGGGCGTCGCTTCGCCCGAGCTTGCCAGCGGCCCGTTTGGCTTTCTGCCATACCCGTTTTTCGTCTGCCTGCTGGGCGGCCTGCTGATCGGTCTGTACGAAAAGACGACGGGCACCAAGACCGATGACCTCAACCAGGTGATGGCCAAGGTAAAGCGCGATGGACGCTACCCGTACGACAATCTGGGCAAGCTTTCGCTCGCGGCATTGCTGCCGCTGCTGTTTGGCGGCAGCATTGGACCGGAGGCCGGCCTGACCGGCGTCATCGCGGGTCTGTGCAGCTGGGTCGGCGATCGCATGCGTCGCTTTGGCGCCGAGTTTAGGGAGCTCACGCTGCTGGGCACCCAGGCTGCCCTGACGGCACTCTTTACCGCGCCCGTCTTTGGCTTTGTGGCGCCGCTTGCCGGAAGTACTGACGGCCAGGGCGAAGACGCCGACGATGAGTCCGCGTCCGGCGAGATCACCATCAAGCTGCCCAAGGCGCAAAAGACGGTGGTCTACGGCATTGCGATTGCCGGTGGTCTGGGCACCTACCTGCTGCTCGGCCAGCTCATGGGCGGCGGCATGGGCATGCCGAGGTTCGAGGCCGCCGTGGTGGGCAACCTGGAACTTGTCTGGCTCATTCCGCTGGCGTTGGTCGGCACCGTTTGCGGATGGCTGTACTTTGTCTCTGAGCATGCGAGCGAGGCGCTGTCTCATGCAATAGGGGAGCGTCCTGTCGTCAAGGCCATGCTAGCCGGTCTGGCGCTCGCCATCTGTGGCACGGTTCTGCCCTACACCATGTTTGCCGGCGAGACCCAGGCCGACGTGCTCATGGAGACCTACCTGACCATTCCCGCTGGCGTGCTTATCGCGACCGGTCTTGTTAAGGCCATGCTGACGCCCGCCCTCATCAACCTTGGTTGGCGTGGCGGCCACTTCTTCCCGGTTATCTTCTCGGGTGTGAGCCTGGGCTACGGCCTTGCCATCCTCACCGGCGCCAATCCGGTCTTTTGCGTCGCCGTCTGCACGGCATCGACGATGGGCGCCGTCATGCGCCAGCCGGTCATGGTCGTGGGTCTGCTGCTCATGTGCTTCTCACTCAAGGGTATCGTCTGCATGATCATTGCGGCCGTCATCGCCGCCGGCATTCCGCTGCCCAAGCCGCTGCGCAAGTAGTACGGTGGCGCACGCCAGGGACATGCCGTTTGCCACGGATTTGCGGGGAGGGGGGCGATCGCGCCCTTCGTGGATTGAGACTCGCGTGACTACAGGTCGCGTACTCGATAAACCTTGGTGCTGACGGTGCAGCTGATTGCACATAGCGCGAGGGCCAGCACGGCAATTCCTGTGCACAGACAGCCCAGAACGGCAGGATCGGGATTCGCTCCGGCAATCGACATGAGCCAGTTGCTAATGGGGTTGGAGGAGCTCAGCGCTGCCATGGCAAGGCATCCGAGTAGGGCAAACAGGCCAACGGATAGGCGCAGCGCCTCCATGTGTCCAAATCGAAAGAACAGCGGCTGCGCCAAAAACACCATCATGAGGGAGATGAGCATCGATGCTGCCGAGGCGATTGCGATCTCAAAGATGGTTTGTCCTGTCGAGGCCACGCCCGCGCTGTTGAAGAACGGAAGGGCGATGATGTTCAAAAGCACGGCGGCGCAGGCCATGATGGCCGAGAAGACAACGATGCACAGGTAGCGTGCGCAAATAATGTCTTTGCGCGAGAAGGGCAACGTTGCTCGATAACGCTCCCAGCCATTTTGATTGTCGAAGCCTGCCAGCGAGTTCATGATTATGATGGGCGACATGGCACTGACGGCGCAGGCACCGGCGCTCATACCGGAATCGCCATCCGACGCGTTGGCGAGCGTCAACACGACGAAGATGAACAGGCCGACGCCCGCGATGCTCGGGATGAGCGTGCGAACGATGGCGAGCTCGGACATAAAGGCGCGTTTCATTTCGAAGCCCCTTTCAGCGTGAGGCGAAGATAGTCGTCAATGGTTGCCCGATCGCAGGGAATCTCGGGAAAGGCCTCGAGCGTTTCGCGACGGTTGGGCACGAGCACGTCCACGCTATAGGCGTGGTGGACGGCACGGGCGCCTTCGACGCAAGTCATAAGCTCGGCAGCCTGTGCTTGGGTACAGTGGGCGATGCCGGCGCGGTCGGTAATGTCCTCGCGCGGCAGGTCAAAAATAATCGCGCCATTATCGATGCAGATGACGCGATCAGCGGTGCGATCGAGGTCGGACGTAATGTGGCTCGAGAGCAGCACGCTGTGCTGGCCGTCGGCGACAAAGGCAAGCAGCTCATCAAGCAGTTCCTCGCGTGCCATGGGATCGAGGCCCGCGGTGGCTTCGTCCAAAACGAGCAGCTTGGCATTGTGGCTGAGTGCACAGGCAAGCTGCAGTTTCATGCCCATGCCGCGGGAGAGGTCCTTGACCTTTGTCTTGGGATCGAGGCCAAATCGGTTGATGAATCCGGTGAACGTTTCGCGCTCCCACGCGGGGTACGCCGGGCCTACGAGCGACTCGACCTGGCCCACCTTGAGCGTGGAGGGGAAGGGGCACGTGTCCAGGACAAGACCGACGCGGGAGCGTAGATGGCGTTGCGACCCATCGGGCGCGTCGGCGCCACAGCGCTGCCCAAACAGGTGCACCTCACCGGCATCGAGCTTTATAAGCCCGAGCGCGGCGCGAATCGTCGTTGTTTTGCCGGCACCGTTTGCGCCTACAAAGCCGACGATCTGGCCAGGCTCCACGGCAAGCGTGACGTCGCGCAGCGAAAAGCGATCGCTCACATGGCGCGATGCACCTTTGATTTCTAGCAAATATTGCATGGTATAGCCTTTCTTGCAGATGGCTACTGCATGGTTTCGGGGGCTACCAGGTCGAGCATCTCGTGCAGCTTGTCGCGCGTGACACCCAGGGTTTCGGCTTGGCTCGCCGCTTTCGTAAGCAGCTCTTCGATATGGCAGAGCTGGTTTTCGCGCAAGAGCTCCTGGTTGCCCTCGGCGACAAAACAGCCCTTGCCCTGCACGGTGCAGATAAACCCGAGCTGCTCCAGGTCGGCGTAGGCGCGCTTTGTGGTGATGACGCTCACGCCAAGATCGCTCGCGAGTGCACGGATGCTGGGGAGTTTGGCTCCCGCAGCGAGCGTGCCCGATAAGATCTGAACTTTGACTTGCGAGGTTATCTGCTCGTAGATGGGCTTGTCGCTCGAATTGGATAGGATGATGTCCACAGCGGCTCCTTAGCTGTTGGGCTACACGTGTATATAACCGGTAATCACAGTATATATACACTATGCACAGTTATGCAAGAGGCAAATACGGATTGGGCCGGCTACCCAGGCCCCAACTGATGAATTTGTCCTGATAGGTGCCCTGCTGCAGCATTTCGCGGCTACAATAGTGCGGTTACAACGACGTAATGCACTCAATGCAAGAAAGGATCCGCATGGCAAGCCTGTCGGATGAAATCTCGTCGCGCCGCACATTCGCGATCATCAGCCACCCGGACGCCGGTAAGACCACGCTTACCGAGAAGTTGCTGCTCTATACCGGCAGCATCCAGACTGCCGGCTCGGTCAAGGGCAAGAGCTCGGCCAAGCATGCCGTCTCGGACTGGATGGACATCGAGAAGGAGCGCGGTATCTCCGTTACCTCCTCGGTGCTGCAGTTCACCTATAACGGCGCCTGCGTCAACATCCTCGATACCCCCGGCCACCAGGACTTCTCGGAGGATACCTACCGTACCCTTATGGCTGCCGACGCCGCTGTCATGGTTATCGACGGCGCCAAGGGCGTCGAGGCCCAGACCAAGAAGCTCTTTAAGGTCTGTACGCTGCGCCACATTCCCATCTTCACCTTTGTGAACAAGCTCGACCACGAGGCTCGCGATCCGTTTGAGCTCATGGAAGAGATCGAGAACGTTCTGGGCATCAACACCTATCCCATGAACTGGCCGATCGGCAGCGGCCGCAATTTCCGCGGCGTGTTCGATCGTCAGACCCGTCGCGTTATCGCCTTTGAGGGCGACGGCCACGCCAACGCCACCAAGAAGGTCGCCGAGGTCGAGGCCGAGCTGGGCGACCCCGCCATGGACGAGCTTATTGGCGAAGAGAACCATAAGAACCTGATGGACGACATCGAGCTGCTCGATGGCGCCGGCGACGAGCTCGACTTGGATGCCGTGGCCTGCGGCAAGCTGAGCCCGGCGTTCTTTGGCTCGGCGCTTACCAACTTTGGCGTGGAGCCCTTCCTCAAGGAGTTCCTGCGTCTGGCCCCGACGCCGCGCGCCTATACCGATACGCTCACCAGCGAACCGGTCGATCCCTGCCGCGACGACTTTAGCGGCTTTGTGTTTAAGATCCAGGCCAACATGGACAAGAATCACCGTGACCGCATCGCCTTTGTGCGCATTTGCTCGGGCAAGTTCGAGCGCGGCATGGACGCCTTCCACGTGCAGGGCAACCGCAAGCTCAAGCTTGCTACGGGCACGTCGATGATGGCCGATGACCGTGCCATCGTGGACGAGGCGTACGCGGGCGATATCGTGGGCCTGTTCGATCCGGGTATCTTTAGCATCGGCGACACTGTGTGCTCCGGCAAGCGCCACGTGCAGTATCCGCAGATCCCGACGTTTGCCCCCGAGATGTTCGCTCGCATTACGCAGGTCGACA
>UQPL01000131.1:0-5636 GCA_900542895.1 uncultured Collinsella sp.
TGTATAAGAGACAGGTTTATACAGCCTGTGTACAACAGATATACTTACATCCTGTGCGTAAAGCCCATGGCCAGCTGGCCATGATTCTATTGAACTGGACCGTACTATGAGATTGATACACAACAGCCGTCTGCCGCAGTTTCGCACTCCGTTTGGCGCTGTGACCACAGGAACTACCCTTTCGCTCTCCGTGATTCTAGAGGATGCCGATCCCGCGCAGGCAACGCTTACGCTGCGCACCTGGGTCGATGAGATCGGTGAGTCTCTGTATCCCATGACACACGAGGGCGACGGCATATTTACCGTAGAGCTTGAGTGCGCCGAGCCCTGTCTTATCTGGTACAGCTTTATCTGCAATATCGAGGGCCAGCCCGAGGTCCGCCTGGGCGCACCGCAGGGTCGCACCGGTGGCGAGGGCGTAACTTACAACTATGCCGAGGTCCCGTCCTTCCAGATCACCGTCTACAAGCACCGCGAAGTTCGTCCCGAGTGGTACGAGCGTGGCATGGTCTACCAGATCTTCCCCGACCGCTATGCCCGCGACGAAAACTGGCGCGAGCGTACGCTGGCCGAAGTCAAAAAGCCGCGCAACGGAATCCAACGCCGCATAGTCGAGGACTGGAACGAACCGCCCGAGTACGAGCGTGCCGAAGACGGCTCCATCAAGACCTGGGACTTTTACGGCGGTTCGCTCAAGGGTATCCAAAATGACCTACCCCGCATCGCCGAGCTGGGCTTTACGGCCATCTACCTCAACCCGATCTTTGAGGCCGCGAGCAACCACCGCTACGATACGGCCGACTACACCAAGATTGACCCGATCCTGGGCACCGAGCAGGACTTTACCGAGCTGTGTCAGGCGGCCGAGAAGCTTGGCATTTCCATCATTCTGGACGGTGTGTTCAACCATACGGGCGACGACTCGATCTACTTTAACCGCTACGGCAATTATCCCGGCGTCGGTGCTTGGCAGAGCGAGGACTCGCCGTGGCGCGATGCATTTTACTTCCATGAGGACGGTTCGTATGACTGCTGGTGGGGCGTGGGCAACATGCCCGCCATCAACGAGAATTCTGAACTGGTGCGCGAGCGGCTCCTGGGCAAGGACGGCGTGATCCGTAAATGGCTGCGTGCCGGTGCCCATGGCTGGCGACTCGATGTGGCCGACGAGCTTTCCGACGACTTCCTGGCCGAGATCAAAAAGGCCGTGCTCGCCGAGAAGCCCGACGCGCTGCTGCTCGGCGAGGTCTGGGAGGACGCTTCCAACAAGATCAGCTATGGCCACCTGCGTCGCTATCTGCAGGGCTCGGAGCTCGACTCCGCCATGGACTACCCCTTCCGCGACATGGTCATCGGCTTTTTGATGGGCTACAAAAACGCCTACCAGGCAGCCGAGGATATCGAAACCCTGCGCGAGAACTACCCGCGCGAGGCACTGGCCTGCGCGCTCAATCTGCTTTCGAGCCACGACCGCCCGCGCATTATCTCGGTGCTCGGCGGTGGCCCCGACGAGTCGCAGCTGCCCGAGAGCGAGCGCAGCAAATGGCGCCTGGACGATAACTCGATGGGCCTGGCCAAGAGCCGTTTTTGGCTGGCGACGCTCATGCAGATGACCTTCCCGGGTGTACCCTCAATCTATTACGGCGACGAGTACGGCTTGGAGGGCCTTACCGACCCGGGCAACCGCCGTACCCTGCCGACCAAGGACCAACTCCACGACTTCGACACGCTGGCCATCGTTAAGAACGCGTCTGCCGTGCGCCGTGCGCTGCCCTTTATGGTCGATGGCGAGATCAAGGCCTTTGCGCTCAACGACGAAGTCTTGGCTTACACCCGCACGGGCAAAGACGGCGAGGCCGCGACGGTTATCATCAACCGCAGTCTGCGCAATTCGCACCGCGTGACGATTCCGGCGCTCGGCGAATGCGCGAGCGACGTGATCAGCGGTCACGAGTGCGAGATCCACAACGGTACCGTCACGCTCGACCTGTACCCGCTGGGCTCTTCGATCATCTATCACCATGCCGAGAAGCGCCTGCAGGAGCCGCTCGATCATGGCGCGGGCGTTGTGTGCCACATCACCTCGATGCCGACCGATGACGGCAAGCCCGGCACAATCGGTGCGCCCACGCGTCGCTTTATCGACCATCTGGCCGCTATGGGCATGCGCTACTGGCAAGTCCTGCCCGTCAACCCCACGGACTTCTTCCGCTCCCCCTACGCCGGCCCCTCGGCCTTTGCAGGCAATATCGACCTGCTGCCTGAGAGCCACGAGGAGCTGGCCGCCGACTTTGCTGCATGGAAGGCTCACGGCGGCGAGGATGCCGACCCGCTGTACACGGCGTTTAAACATCGCAACGCCGACTGGCTCGAGAAGTACTGCGTCTACATGGCCGTTAAGAAGTACTTTGAGGGCGAGTCGCGCCACGATTGGCCGGCAGATGTCGCGCGCTACAACGAGTATCTGATCGATGACAAGCGCTTCCACGACGAGGCCGAGCTGCAGGCGTACATGCAGTATCGCTTTGACCTTGCCTGGTGCGAGCTCATGAACTATGCGCACAAGAAGGGCATCGAGGTCATCGGCGATATCCCGATGTATGTCTCGGACGATTCGGCCGACGCGTGGAGCGAGCCCGAGAACTTCTGGCTGTCCGATACCGGCAAGGCGATTGAGATTTCGGGCGCGCCGCCCGACAACTTTGCGCCCGAGGGCCAGGTGTGGGGCAACCCCACCTTCCGATGGGATCGCATGAAGGAGAACGGCTATCGCTGGTGGATGGACCGCCTGCGTCGTGCGTTTTCGCTCTACGACCGCGTGCGCCTGGACCACTTCCTGGGCTTCCACAGCTACTTTAGCATTCCCGCCGGTAAGGCCTGTGCCGACGGCCGCTGGCTGGCAGGCCCGGGCAAGGACCTGTTCCAGACCGCCTATGACGAGCTGGGCCCGCTCAACTTTATCGCCGAGGATCTGGGCTATCTGACGCCCGGCGTTCGCGCCATGGCTTCGACCTGCGGCTTCCCCGGCATGGACGTGCTGGAGTTTAGCGACTACGACGTTCGTTGCGGAATTCACCCCACACCGGGAAAGATCCTGTACACCTCGACGCACGACACCTCGACACTTGCCGGCTGGTGCACGCGCTCCTTTGCAGGCGGCGATGAGCCGAGCGGCATTACATTGGCAAGCGAGCTCATGGGCAATGCCCTGGCAAGCGATGCACCGCTCGTGATGATGCCGCTGCAGGACGTACTGGGCCTGGGCGACGATGCACGTATGAACGTGCCGGGTGTAGCCACAGGCAACTGGACATGGCAGGCTGACGAGGCCGACGTTGCTGCAGCCGAGGAGAAAACTGCGAAGCTCCTGCGCAACACCCATAGATTCTGGGGCGAAGCGTGATAAAACCCCCGATATAGGGTACAGTTACAGCTGTTTGAATTTTTGCGGGCAGAGCGATCTGCCCGCTTTGTGCTGAAAAGGAAGTATTATGGCGCGCTACGATTACAAGTGCACGAGCTGCGGCAACGTGTTTGAGGTTGAGCACCCCATGTCCGAGACGCCCGAGGTCGTATGCCCTAACTGCGGTGCCCCGGCATCCAAGACGTTCTCGGCCAGCGGCATTAAGTTCGAAGGCAGCGGTTTCTACAACACCGACCAGCGAAGCGGTGGTTCCAGCACCAACGCCACCAGCGGCTGCTGCGCCAACTGCCCGCATAACCACTAGCGGCAAGCGGTCTCACTACTCAGATTTCCCTATGAGTTGCGGTGAAATAGTTCCTGAATCAGCCCATCCAACGACCAAACAGGAACCATTTCACCGCAACTTTTCTTTAGATCGGATTTCGGGCTGATGCTAAGTTTGTAACATTTCAAAACTCTGCCGGATTACGGGGCTGAATTAACAACCTCTATCCATTCCGGAAATTTGCAAATTTCAACAAGCCATCTACCTGCGGTTTTATTAAGGCCATTTTTGCTGTGGTCGGGCATCACCGATCTAGCCCCGTAATCCGCCCTACTTTTGATAGCAGCAAGTATGAAACAGGGCCATTTTTTCCCACTCTTTACCGCTATTGCGATCTCCACTCGCACGACCTTCTGAGTTGCGGTGAAATAAGGACTGTTTGGCGGCTAGAAGCCGCTATTCGATCCCTATTTCACCGCAACTTAGTAGCTACTTGTGGACCAAGCGGGCGCAGAAGTGGCCGTCGTAGGAGTCAGCGTTTACCGGCACGCTTTGGAAGAGGCCTCGAGCGTTTTGGCGTACGGAGACGAGCTTCTTGGCCTGGGCAAACTCGGGGAGCTGTAGAATCTGGGATTCGGAGAGCGGCGCCACGGTAAAGCCGGCGCCCTCGGGAGAAGCCAAAAACGCATCCACAACCTGCGTGTTCTCTTCATCAAAAACCGAGCAGGTGGCATAGATGAGCTCGCCGCCGGCAGCCACGCGCGCGGCCGCTTCCTTGAGCATCGTCAGCTGCAGGCGGGGCAGCTCAGTCGTAACGTCGTTCTCGGCCAGACGCCACGGAATCTCGGGATGACGGCGCATGGTGCCGGTGCCTGAGCACGGTGCATCGATAAACACGGTGTCGAATAGAGCGGGCTCACCGAGCATGGCATCAAAGGACGTGAGGACCGCATCGAGCTCGCAGGCATCGCCCGAGACCGTGCGAACACCTTGGATACCGGCCTTATGCAGACGCGCGAGATTTTGATCGCACTTGCGATCGTGCAAATCGAGTGCAGTGTGCTGACGCTCGTAGCCGGCACGCTTAGCCTGGCACATCATCACATAGGTCTTGGTGCCGCGACCGGCACCAATCTCCAGGCAACGTCCGGGACGGGTCGCCGCGGTAGCGATGAGCTGGGCGTTAAGGTCCGAGGCCACGGCCGCCGCGCGTTCAAACACGCCCGACGCAACGGTGGCCTGGGCATCGACCGGCGCATGGCAGCCCGGGAACACCGGCGCCACAAGCTGCGATAGGTACGGATCAGGCTTGGTTGCAAAGGCGTTCTCGTGCAAAGCGAGCGGCGCGGGCGCCAGATTTCCGGCAAAGTTAAGCGCGCCCTCGGGCGTATCGAACGAGGCCATTATGCGAGCGCACAGCCAGCGCGGCATACCCATCAGGCGAGACAGGCGAACCAATCGGCGCTCGGACTCATCGGCATCCGCCGCAGTGGCAAAGTCCTCGACATTGTCCGCGACCTTATGCAGTACGGCGTTCGCCAGACCGGCGGCCGATTTAGCGCCGCTACGAACCAGCTCAACGCCCTGACTCACGGCAACTCGGCCAGGGGTATGCAGGTAGAGCATCTCGAAGGCCGAGATGCGAAGCGCCATGCGAACACGCGGCGCGACCTTTTTGGGCTTATCGAGGAACTGATCGAGCAGCTCGTCCAAAATGCCCTGCGTCGCGGCAACACCGAGCGCCAAGCGAGCGGCAAACGCGGAATCGCGCTGGTCAATGGCCTTGGCGGAAGCACGGGAAGACAACACGTCGCGCGCATACATGCCGCGACGGTCGGCCTCCATCAACACATCGAGCGCAAGCTTACGCGCGGGAGACAACTTGCTCATGACAAAACACCCCACGTAAGATCGGCACCCTGCAGGCCGGCAGCCCAAGCAGAAGCG
>UQPL01000132.1:0-5586 GCA_900542895.1 uncultured Collinsella sp.
TTCGTCGGCAGCGTCAGATGTGTATAAGAGACAGCTCGACTTCCTGGGCGCGGGCCTCGATCACCGAGGCGAGCTGCTTGCGGACCATGGCGACATAAGCGTCCTCCAAGGTGGAGGAAGCGGACTTAGCGGGAATCTTCATATCGGCGAGATGACCCATCAGTTCCTTGGAGGTCATGCCGAACTCTTTGGCCAGGGTGGACACACGGACTTTTGCCATATGACTTCACCTACCCTTTCTGGCACCTTGGGTGCCTAGAGACTGAACGAGCGTGGGAGACGCGCCGGGACCCGCCCGGCGCGACCGCGCGCTAGATCAGGTCCTCCGCATCATCGAAGGCGTCGGTGTCGTGGACACCGCAGAAACGGGAGCCGGGACGAGCCTGGTTGCGGCACTGGATGCCGTCCTCGGACACATACTCGCAGCGGCGGACGTCCTCGTCCTCCTCGTCACCGATCAGGTCGGCGGCGGGCTCCTCGTGAACGGGAACGTTCTTGAGGATGTCGGCGGCAAGGGTCTCGGACTTGATGTCGATGTGCCAGCCGGTCAGGCGCGCGGCGAGGCGGGCGTTCTGGCCCTCCTTGCCGATGGCGAGGGACAGCTGGTCGTCGGGCACGATGACACCGGCGTAAGCCTTCTCCTCGTCGATGAGGACGCGGGTGACCTTAGCGGGCGACAGGGCGTTGGCGACGTAGACGGCAGGATCGGCATCCCAAAGGATGACGTCGACGCGCTCGCCACGGAGCTCGCCCACGACAGCGCGAACACGGCTGCCCTTGGGGCCGACGCAGGCGCCCACGGGATCCAGACGGTCGTCGAGCGAGTGGACGGCGACCTTGGAGCGCTGGCCGGGCTCGCGGGCAATCGACTTGATCTGGACGGTGCCCTCATAGATCTCGGGCACCTCCTGCTCAAACAGACGACGCATGAGCTCGGGGTGGGTACGGGAGATGACAATCGGCGGACGGCTGTGCTCGCCACGAACCGGCTGCAGGTTGGAGTTGGGGTCGCGAACGTCGATGATCACGGCCTTGATGTGCTGATTGTGCAGGTAGCGCTCGCCCATCGGACGCTCGTTGCGTTCGTTCTCGTAACGGCGCTGGTCGAAGTGCGGAAGCTCGGCCTCGACGCCCTCGCGGATCTTAACGATCGTAAAGTCGGGAGTGGACTGCAGCACGGTACCGCTGATGAGGTCACCGATGCGGCCGGAGAACTCCTC
The DNA here is from genome assembly GCA_900542895.1 of uncultured Collinsella sp. Classification (GTDB taxonomy): domain Bacteria; phylum Actinomycetota; class Coriobacteriia; order Coriobacteriales; family Coriobacteriaceae; genus Collinsella. The sequence goes on from UQPL01000132.1 coordinate 1,221, forward strand.
GTAGATCTGCTCGCGGGCGGAGTTACGCACGATGGCGTTGATCTCGGCCTTGGCGTGCTGGGCAGCGATGCGGCTCGTGTTCTTGGGGGTAACGTCGATCTCCTCGAACTCGGTGAAGTTGCCCTCCTCGTCCATGGAATCGTCGATCGGCTCCAGGCGGTAGACGTAGATCTTGCCGGTGGTGCGGTCGATGGTCACCTTGGCGCCCCACTCAAGATGCAGGATCTCGGCATAGCTCTTGGCGAGCGACTGCTCCAGGCGGTCGATCAGGTAGAGCTGGTCGATGTGCTTCTCCTGGCAAAGCTCCATCAGGGCGGACATCATGTCGGATGCTGCCATCTTACTTTCCTTCCTTCGCGGGCTTGAAGTCGTAGGTGGGCTTCAACTTGCACTTTTTAACATCAGAGAAATCGAGGGTGACGGACTCGCCGTCCTCGAGCTCGAGGGTCACGTTCGCCTCGGTGGCGGCGGCAATCTTGCCGGCGTACTTGCGACGGCCCTCGGTGGCGGTGGAGGTGAGCTCGCAGTTCTCGCCCACAAAGCGGGCAAAGTCGCACGGGCGGCGCAGCGGGCGCGCCATACCCGGGCTCGACACCTCAAGCGTATAGCTCGAAGAGATGGGGTCGAGCTCCTCAATCACATCGCCGACCCACTTGGTGTTGGCCGTGACGTCGTTGAGCGACAGGCTCTGACCCTCGGCACCCTCGATACGCACACGCACGCAGGGGGCCTTGGTGGCACCCACGAGCTCGACGTCGACGATGTCGATATCGTGCTGGGGAGCGACGGCCTCGAGCGCGTCGATGATCGCCTGCTCGGTCTTGGTCTTGACCATTGCGGCACCTCCATCCATACAAAAAAGAAGCGGGGCCGAAACCCCACTTCTTTCAATTACAACTTCATTTGCAAGCAAACTATACCAATAGCTGCGGAAACGTGCAAGCACAGTACGAACCTGCAGGTCAGCGTGCGCACAGCTTCTCCACAAGAATAGGACAATTGACCGCAGACATCAGGGCAGGTACATGAAAGACGAGGGACGACCCAACCGGATCGCCCCTCGTCTTTTATGCGTCAGCTAAGCGCGCAGCGCTTACTTGGCCACCAAGTTGACCAGCTTGCCGGGCACGCAGATGGCCTTGACGACCGTCTTGCCCTCGAGCCACTTGGCGACGGCGGCCTCGGCGGCAGCCTGCATCTCCTCGTTGGAGGCATCGCGGGCAACGTCGACGCGGCCGCGGACCTTACCGAGCACCTGGACCACGATCTGCACCGTGTCCTCAACGGACTCGGCCAGGTCGAACTCGGGCCAGGCGGCGGTGTAGGCGTTGCCCTCGCAGCCGAGCGCCTCGTGCCACAGCTCATCGGCCCAGAACGGGCAAATGGGGGCAAGGACGCTCACGATATCCTTAGCCACGCCGTAGCACAGCGCCTTGTCGCGGGCGGTACCCTCGGTGGCGTTGAGGTAGGCGCTCGCCGCGTTGACGAGCTCCATGACGGCCGAGATGGCGGTGTTGAACTGGCCGCGATCGAAGTCCTCGGTACACTTGGCGATGGTGCGGTGACGCTCGCGATAGAGCTTCATCGCAACCTCGTCGAGTGCGGACTTGTCAAAGGCCACGTTAGCATCGCCGGACTGGACGAGCTGCCAAACGATACGCCAGGCGCGCTTGATAAAGCGGTTGGCGCCCTCGACGGCCTTGGGATCCCAGTCGAAGTCCTTCTCGGGCGGGGCGATAAACAGGATCGCCAAACGCATGGTGTCGGCACCGTAGGGCTCGATGACCGAGCTCGGGGGCACGACATTGCCCTTGGACTTGGACATGGTGTCGCCGTTCTCGTCCTTGACCATGCCCTGGCACAGCAGGTTGGTGAAGGGCTCGTCCACGCTCAGCAGGCCCAGGTCGCGCAGTGCCTTGGTAAAGAAGCGGCTGTAGAGCAGGTGCAAAATAGCGTGCTCGATGCCGCCGATGTAGTTATCGACGGGCATCCAACGGTCGGCGGCCTCACGGGAGAAGGGCAGCTCGGTGTTGTGCGGATCGGTATAGCGCAGGTAATACCAGCTGGAGCAGGTGAAGGTGTCCATGGTATCGGTCTCGCGCTTGGCCGGGCGGCCGCAGACCGGGCAGGTGGTCTCGTAGAACTCCTTGCACTCAGCAAGGGTTTCGCCGGCGCCCAGGTCCAGGTTCTCGGGCAGCGTCACCGGCAGCTGATCCTCAGGCACGGGCACGATGCCGCAGTGCTCGCAGTGGATGGCCGGGATGGGATTGCCCCAATAGCGCTGGCGGCTGATGAGCCAGTCGCGCAGACGGAACTCGACCTTGCGACGACCGCAGCCCATGGCCTCGAGGTCGGCCACGATCGCAGCCTCGCCCTCGGAGTGCTTACCGCCGCGCATGCCGGTGTACTTGCCGGACTGGACGAGCGTGCCCTCGGCAGCGTGAGCGCAATCCCAGTCGACGGTCTCGGCATGGAAGGTATCGATGGTCTCGCCGCTGGCCTCGACGGCAGCGCGATCGTCATCGTCTAGGATGATCGGCACGATCGGCAGGTCATACTTGCGGGCGAACTCAAAGTCACGCTGGTCGCCACAGGGAACGGCCATGACGGCACCGGTGCCGTAGTCGGCAACGACATAATCGGCAACCCACACGGGGACCTTCTCGCCGTTGACGGGGTTTACCACATAGCGGCCCGTGAAGGCACCGTGCTTCTCGAGGGTGCCCTGGGCACGCTCGACAGCAGAGATATGCTTGGAGTCCTCGACAATCTTGGTGACGGCCTCCTCATACTCCGTGCCCTCGACGAGCTCGTGCAGACGAGCGTACTCGGGAGCCAGGACAAAAAAGGAGACGCCAAAGAGGGTGTCGGCACGCGTGGTAAAGACGGTGATCTTGCCCTCGTCGCCCTCAATGGGCTCGCCATCCTGGTCGCACAGGGTAAAGTCGACCTCGGCACCCTCGGAGCGACCGATCCAGTTGGCCTGCATCTGCTTGACGCGCTCGGGCCAGCCGGGGAGCTTCTCCAGGTCGTCGAGCAGCTCCTGGGAGTACTCGGTGATCTTGAAGTACCACTGCTCAAGGTCGCGCTTCTCGGGCTCGGTGCCGCAGCGCCAGCACTTGCCCTCGGTGACCTGCTCGTTGGCCAGAACGGTCTTGCAGTTAGGACACCAGTTGACCGGGTTCTTTTTGCGGTAGACCAGGCCCTTTTCCCACAGCTTCTCAAAGATCCACTGACCCCAGCGGTAGTAGTCGGGGCTGCAGGTCTTGACCATGCGATCCAGATCGTAGGAGAAGCCCATGCGCTTCATCGTGGCGAGCGCCTGGTCCATATTCTTATACGTCCAGGCGGCAGCCTGCGTATTGTGCTTGATGGCGGCGTTCTCGGCAGGCAGGCCAAAGGCGTCAAAGCCGATGGGATGCAGCACGTCAAAGCCGCGCATGCGGGCCTGACGGGCCATGGCATCGCCGATGGTATAGTTGCGCGCGTGGCCCATGTGCAGGTCGCCCGACGGATACGGGAACATCTCGAGCACATACTTTTTAGGCTTGCTGTCGTCGGTGTCGACGGCAAAGAGGTTGGAGTCCTCCCAGGCCTTCATCCACTTGGACTCAATGGCCTGCGCGTCGTAGGCAGGGATCTCGTCCTTATGATCTGTGCAATCGCACATATCAGCTCCTTTGTTAGCTGGGTTGGGGCGGGGCGTTCTTACCTTTGCTCGCTGCTGCGGACAGTCCTGCTCGCACGAAGAGCACATTAAGTGCTCTTCGGCTCGTGCGGAACTTGCAGCGAGCAAAGGTAAGAACGCCCCGCCACATCGTTAACTCGCATGATGATAGCAAATACAACAAGCGAGATGCCTGCGACTTGCAGGCATCTCGCTTTATCTAAATAACGTGGTTGTGGATCAACCGCTAATTGTTACCCGCCCAAGTATGGTCGGGTTTTCCAAGTGCCGCAGATTGCCGTGAAAGAGGAGCGACGCGTACTTTGGTACGCGAGCGACGGTTTGAACGGCAAGGTGCGGTGCTTGGGAAAGCCGCTTAGCGGTAGCTGACGCTCTGTTGGGAATCCTTGACGACTACGTCGTGGGCGCCGCCTTCGACGATGGAGGTGGAGCTTACCAGGGTCAAGCGCGCCTTTTCCTGGAGCTCGGGGATCGAGAGGGCACCGCAGTTGCACATCGTGGACTTGACCTTATAGAGCGTGCCGCCCACGCCGTCCTTGAGGGAACCGGCGTAGGGAACGTAGGAGTCGACGCCCTCGACGAAGCTGAGCTTCGCGGCGCCGCCCAGGTCGTAGCGCTGCCAGTTGCGGGCACGCGCAGAACCCTCGCCCCAGTACTCCTTCATGTACTGGCCGTTCA
>UQPL01000133.1:0-5479 GCA_900542895.1 uncultured Collinsella sp.
TTCTAAGTTGCGGTGGAATAGGGATTGATTTGCGGCTAATAAGCCAAAAACAGTCCCTATTCCACCGCAAGTGGTAAAGGTGCCCCTAGTGGATGGGCTGATAGCGGGGGCAGTAGCTGATGGCGATGGCGTCGACGCCTACGTGGGTGGCGATGGTGCAGCCGATGGGGCCGGTGCCGGCGTCTACGTAGTTCTGGCCTGCGAGCGCTTGGTTGACGAGCTCCTGCTCCTCGGCAGCGCCGGTCGTGAGCACGCGCACGCTGGAGCCCGGGTGCTCGGCCAAAAATGCGAGGCAATCGGCCATGGTGTTGGCAACGATGCGCTTGGCTCCGCGGCCCTTCTTGACGGCCTTGATTTCGCCCGATTTCCACTCCGGCGAGACGGCCAGGCGAATGTTGAGCATCTGCGTCAGCTGGCCAGCGAGCTTGGGCGCGCGGCCGTTCTTAACGAGGTTCTCGAGCGTGCGGGGAATCAGCAACAGGTGTGCGTCGGGCAGCGTCGCGCGGATCTGCGCCTCGGTCTCGTCCAGGCTGCGACCGTCCTCGCGCATGGCCAGCGCGTACTCCACCAGCAAGCCCTCGGCGCCCGAGCCGGTGCGCGAATCGATGCAGCGCACGTCGAGCTCGTGGGTCTCGGCCACCAAGCATGCGTTGGAATAGCAGGCAGACCACTCGCTGCACAGCGAGATGAAGATCGCGCTATCGTGGCCATCGGCGCGCACACGGTCAAAGAGTGCCTTGAACTCGCCGGCACTCGGCTGCGAGGTGTGCGGCAGTTGCTCGGAGCCTGCCATGCGCGCGACGTACTCCTGGGCGGTAATCTGCACCTGGTCGAGCAGGTCCTCGCCCTCGATAATCACATGCAGCGGAATCACGTAAATGCCGAGCTCTTGGGCGCGGGCGGGGGAGATGTCCGACGTGGAGTCGGTTATGATGGCAAAAGACATAATTGCACCTTTCGTTGGGGCGCTTGCGCGCCGCCTTCTGAGAGCAAAGTGCGACAAGTATAGTGGAGTTGCTCTACATTGCTAGGTTCAATTGTTGAATAGTCAACAGTTTGAAGTGACGGTGTGGAAATCATCAACTGGGGAAGAGGGATGCCGATGGCGGCATTACAACTATGCGAGCGGCCGATTGTGTTGTTCGATTTTGACGGCACGGTGGCCGATACGGGTCGGGCGGTGATGACCTCGACGCGCAAGACGTTGGCCGCGCGCGGGTTTTCGGAGGCGCAGATGGGTGACCTGCGCCGCATGATCGGGCCTCCGCTGTGGAAGAGCTTCCACGACTTTTACGGCTTTACGCGCGAGGAGTCGCTTGTGGTGGCCAACGAGTACCGTGCCTTTTTTGATGAGCTGGGACCGGAGGAGTATCCCGTGTTCGACGGGATCCCCGAGCTGCTGGATGGGTTGGTCGCCCAGGGCAAGCGCTTGGCCGTGGCGACGTCGCGCATGGAGGCGAAGTGTATCGACATGGTGGGAGAGCTGGGACTTTCTCAGTTTGAGGCGGTGGTTGGCATGAATCCGCCGCAGGGGCGCGAGACCAAGGCCGATTCGGTCCGCGATGCCCTGGCAGCGCTCGGCGCGACGGCCGACGATGCCGTGATGATCGGCGATCGCTTTAACGATGTGGAGGGCGCGCACGCAATGGGCGTACCGTGCATCGGCATCTATTCGGGTGCGGCGGCGCCGGGCGAGCACGAGGCGGCGGGTGCCGATGCGGTGGTGCACTCGGTGGCCGAGCTTGCTAAACTTTTCGCTATCTAATAGACGTAATGTGAGGGGCGGGCGTACCCGTCGCTCATTGGTAAGGAGGTCGTCCATGAATCAGGTGGAGCAGAGCGTTACCGAGTATGTCGACGAGGTCTGGGAAGATGTCGTTGCCGATATCGAACAGCTGGTGAGCTATCCGTCTGTGGCCGTTGCTGCCAATGCGGAGCCCGGTGCGCCGTTTGGCCGCCCGGTCCGTGATGCGCTCGATTGCGCGCTCGGCATTGCGCAAAAGCTCGGCTACCAGACGAGCGACGACGAGGGCTTTGTGGGCATCGCCGATATCCCGGGTCGCGGCGACAAGCAGCTCGCGACCATCTGCCACGTGGACGTGGTGCCCGCCGGCCCCGGCTGGAACACCGACCCGTTTGCGATGGAGCGTCGCGAGGGCTGGCTGCTCGGCCGCGGCGTGATCGACGACAAGGGTCCGGCCGTGCTGTCGCTCTACGCCGGCGCCTACCTGCTCAAGCACGGCATTGTGCCGCGCTATACCTTCCGCGCGCTGCTGGGCTGCGATGAGGAAGTGGGCATGTCCGACGTTCACCATTATCTGGAGAACTACGCGAATCCCGACTTTCTGTTTACGCCCGATGCCGAGTTCCCGGTCTGCAATGCCGAGAAGGGCCAGTTTGGGGCGACGTTCGTGAGCCCCAAGATCGACGGTGGGCGCATCGTGTCGTGGAGCGGCTCCGAGGCGAGCAATGCCATTCCGTCGCAGTCCATCTGCGAGCTTGCGATTGCCGCCGATGAGCTGCCGGCGCCCGTTGAGAACGTCGACCGCCTGGAGATCACGGCGCTTGATAACGGGCATGCGCAGATTTTCGCCCACGGTATTGGCGGCCACGCTTCGATGCCTGAGGGCACCATCAACGCCGTCGGCCTGATCGTGTCGTATCTGCGCGAGGCCGAGGACGCGTTTGGTGCACGCGACGAGCGCCTGCTGACGCCTGCCGAGCACGAGTTCGTCAAGTTCCTGGCCTTTGTGCATGCGGATGCCTATGGCCGCGGCCTGGGTATCGATGCGACGAGTCCGGCGTTTGGCCCGCTTACCTGCAACGCTGGCGTCATCCGCGTGGCGGATGGCCATATTGAGCAGGTCATCGACGTGCGCTTCCCCGATAGCACCAGTGCCGATACCATCCGCGAGCAGCTCGACCCGCTCGTGGGCCGTTTTGGCGTGACGTGCCAGCTGGGTCGCGCTAAGGTGCCGTTCTCAGTCTCTGCCGATGATCCGGCCGTGAAGGCGCTGATTGACACCTATAACGAGTTCACCGGCAAGCATGCCGAGCCCTTTGCCATGGGCGGCGGCACGTATGCGCGCAACTTTGCCCGCGCCGTGTCGTTTGGCCCCGAGGAGACCGGCCTTGAGCTGCCCGCATGGGGCGGCCAGATGCACGGCCCCAACGAGTGCGCCAACGAGGAACAGCTTAAACAGGCGCTCAAGATCTATATTGTTGCGATCCTCCGTTTGAATGAATTAGAGCTTTAAGGTCTCGCGGTTTCCCAATCTAAGTTGCGGTGGAATAGTTCCTAGAATGGGTCATTTGATGGCCAAGCAGGAACTATTTCACCGCAACTTTGTTTTTATTGGTGTAAAAGGCGCGCCATGTTCGGCGCTGGATTGTTATCCGTTTGTAAAGGCTGGGCAGAGCTTGCGGTAAGGGTCTATCAATAGCCCGTAAGAAACCGCAGATAACGCGGCCGTCGCCCGGTCGGGGGTCGTATCTTTCCAAACAGCAAAGCGGGCAGGGTGCCCGCGATTCGCATGTATGAAAGGAAGATCATGCTCGATCAGGCTTATTCTCGTCGTCAGTTCCTCGGCCTCGCTGGTGGTCTTGCCAGCATCGTCGGTCTCGGTCTCGTTGGTTGCGGCGGTTCCGGCGCATCCGACGCTGCCGACAAGGGCAGCGCCGCTGCTGACGAGTCCGTCTCCGGCGAGGTGACCTACGACGGTGCCTCCTCTTTCCAGGCTCTCGTCGAGGCCGCTGCCGAGAAGTTCATGGACGCCAACCCCGATGTCTCCGTCTCCGGCTCGGGTAACGGTTCGGGCAAGGGCCTGACCGCTGTTGCCGCCGGCACCGTCACCATCGGCAACTCCGACGTCTTCGCCGAGACCAAGCTCGAGGCCGATCAGGTCAAGAACCTCGTCGACAACGAGGTCGCCGTCGTGGGCATGGGTCCCGTCGTCTCCAAGAACGTCAAGGTCGACGATCTGTCCCTCGAGCAGCTCAAGGGCATCTTCTCCGGCCAGATTACCAACTGGAAGGAGGTCGGCGGCGACGACGCCACCATCGTCGTCCTCAACCGCAAGGCCGGCTCCGGTACCCGCGCCACCTTCGAGGCCGCCGTCTTTGGCGACGAGACTGTCGACTTTAAGGGCGACGCCGAGCTCGACAAGTCCGGCGATGTCCAGACCCAGATGGCCAGCACCGACAACGCCATCTCCTACCTCGATTTCTCGCACTTTGATGACTCCAAGTTCAACGCCGTCAAGGTCGAGGGCGTGGAGCCCAAGAGCAAGAACGTCACCGACGACTCCTTCAAGATTTGGGCTACCGAGCACATGTACTGCTCCAAGGACGCCGACGAGGCTACCAAGGCCTTCCTTGAGTTCATGCTTTCCGACGACGTCCAGGGCAAACTCGTCGAGGAACAGGGCTTTATCCCCGTCTCTGCCATGAAGGTCGTCAAGGACGCCAGCGGCAAGGTCTCTGCTAAATAAGTAATCGCCCCCGGAAAGGTTTGCAATGGCAAAACAGCTGCCAAAGCGCGACCTTGAGAACGTGGGCCTGGGCGTCACGGGCGCGTGCGTAGCGCTCGTGACGCTTGTCGTTGCCGCGCTCATCTTTATGGTCGCCCAAAAGGGCCTCTCGGCTTTTTTCAAGGACGGCGTTTCGGTCGTCGAGTTTTTTACCGGCACCAAGTGGGACCTGGCCAACACAGCCGAAAACGGCCTGCCCTATACCGGCGCCCTGCCCCTGATCGTCACCTCGTTTGCGGTCATGGTGCTCTCCACGCTTATCGCGCTGCCCATCGCTATCGGCTCTGCCATCTTTGCGGTCGAGATCCAGCCTAAGTTTGGTTCCAAGGTCTTTCAGCCGCTTATTGAGCTTTTGACTGGTATTCCCTCGGTCGTCTTTGGTCTGATCGGTTTTCACGTGGTCGTCGGCCTTATGAAGAGCGTTTTCCACGTGAGCACAGGCCTGGGTATCCTGCCCGGTGCCATTGTGCTGGCCGTCATGATCCTGCCGACGATGACCACGCTTTCGGTCGATGGCCTGCGCGCCGTGCCCGATAGCTACCGTCAGGGTTCGCTCGCGCTGGGTTACACCCGCTGGCAGACCATCTGGCACGTGGTGCTCAAGTCCGCCATGCCGTCGCTCATGACTGCGGTCATCCTGGGTATGACCCGCGCCTTTGGCGAGACGCTCGCCGTGCGCATGGTCATCGGCGGTATCGAGGCCATGCCGACGTCGCTGCTGTCGCCGGCGTCCACCATCACCACCACGCTCACCACGTCCATGGCGGTCTATGCCGAGGGCTCGGCCCAGGACGATGTTTTGTGGGCGCTCGGTCTGCTGCTGATGGGCATGAGCCTCATCTTCATCCTGATCATCCACCTTATAGGCCGCAAGGGGGCGAAGGCTCGTGGCTAGCACGCGTATCCACATCGACGAGGCGAGGCTCGGGCGTGTCCAAAAGCAGGACCGC
>UQPL01000134.1:0-5450 GCA_900542895.1 uncultured Collinsella sp.
GTGATGGTTGGGCGGGAAGTTGCCTTGGATGTATTGGGAGTGCGAGAGGCTGATGAGCTCGTTGATGGTGAACCAATTCTTGACCTCGCGGAACTCGCGGAAGCAGAACTCGGCATAGCGCACATAGGCGTCGACGGTCTTGCGGTTGAGCCAGTCGCCCTGGTTGAACAGGGCGGCGGGGGAGTCAAAGTGATGCAGGGACACATAGGGCTCGACGCCATACTTTTTGCAGCAGGCGAACAGCTCGTGGTAGTGCTTAACGCCCTCGGCGAGGGGTTCGGCATCGTCGCCGTTGGGGAAGATGCGGGTCCAGGCGATGGACACACGAATGGCGTTGAGTCCATGCTCGGCAGAAAGGCGGATATCCTCCTCGTAGCGGTTGTAGAAATCACTGGCCGGGTCGGGCAAAAAGCGACCCTGGGCGACAAGGTAATCGTCCCACATGGTCTTACCCTTGCCTGCCACCTTCGTGGAACCTTCCGTTTGGTACGCGGCGGTTGCGGCGCCCCAAACAAAGCCCTTCGGCAGCTGCTGTACGCGGTTTAGCAAAGACATATGCATACACCCTCTCGTCTCGCTGTTCGATATTGTGCGTTTGCGCTCAGGAGGCTCCCTGGTTAGCGTTCAGCGGTGAAAAAGCCCGATAAACACTATCTTAAAATGATTAGAACCAAAATGAGCACGTGAACATTTGACAATGAGCACGTTAACATCCGGCTGGGATGTATAGAAACAAAACAACTTCAAACAGCCGCGAACGGTTGTATTTGTTCGGTAAGCGGTTTTGATTGACAGAAGTTTTCATGTTGTGGTATATGGCTCGGGTATCATGAGCACGTTATCAATGTATGTACGATGCGCCATGGGCGCGGGGAATAGTTGGGAAGCAGGTTAGCGTGGAAGGCATGGATCAGCAGACAAGGAATGGTCGTTCGGCGAGCGCGGCAGAGGTTGCGGCGCTCGCTGGCGTGAGCCGCCAGACTGTGTCTCGCGTGGTCAACGGTATGCCCAACGTGACGGAAAAGACGCGCAAGCGTGTGCTGGCCGCCATGGAAGAGCTGGGCTTTCGTCCCAATTTTGCTGGAGCGGCGTTGCGCGGCGGGTCGTATCGTTCTATTGGCCTGTGCATGTACAACATCACACGTGTCGGTAACCTGGCGACGCTCGAGGGTATCATGCAAGCGGCGCGCGAGCACGATTTTGCCGTCACTATGATCGAGATGGGCGGCGACAAGCCCTATACACTTGCCGATGCCTCGCGCCGCATGGTCGAGCGACCCGTCGACGGCATGATTCTCAACATGAACCGCATGGCTCCCGATTTTGAGGAGTTTGTTCCCCAGCCGGGAGTGCGAACGGTCATCCTGTCCATGTATGCGCATCCGCGCTGCACGACGATCGACTCCGACCAGTATGGTTCGTGCGAGCTGTTGACCAATTATCTGCTGGAACATGGTCACTCGAATATGCGGTTTGTGGCGGGTCCGGAAAACTCGATTTCCTCGCGTTTTCGTGAGGCCGGTTGGCGCGATACGCTGGGTCGTGCTCATGTCGATGCCGCTCCGATGCTGCGTGGCGATTGGAGTGCGGACAGTGGGTACGCCATGGGCGAGCGGATTGCGGCCGAGGTGCTTGCCGGCGGGTCGCAGGCGCCGACTGCCGTGCTTGCGGCAAATGACCAGATGGCGCTGGGCGTTATCGCCGCGCTCGAGAACGCGGGCCTGTCCGTGCCCGACGACGTGAGCGTGGTTGGTATCGACGACGCACTCGAGGGACTTGTTCCTCACAATCGACTGACGACGCTGCGATTTGATTTGCGCGGTGTCGGTAAGCTTGCGTTTGAGGCGGCGATTGGAGAGAGCTCGTCTATCGAGGCGATTCATGTGCCGAGTACGCTGGTCGAACGCTCGACTGTTAGGGACATACGGGGTTAGGTCCTACTCCGTTTGTCTCGATTTGTAACAGGTAGACGGTCAAAAGCGGGCTACGTGTTACAGATTTAGATTCTTCGGAAAGAGCAATCCTGTTCGTCTCAATCTGTAACAGCTAGGACCAAAAAACTCGGCTAGATGTTACAGATCGAGACAAACGGCTCCCGACCAGCCCAAAAACAAAAAGACCGGGGGCGGCGCGCCGTGTGACGTGCCGCCCCCGGCTGAGAAATGGGGACAGGTTGTGTGAGCGGGCAACCCCGCCAGCCACTAGTCCAGACGACGGGTCTGCGCCACGTGCTTGTACCAGTAGGCGCTTGCCTTGGGCGTGCGCTTCTGGGTTTCAAAGTCAACGTAAAAGAAGCCGTAACGCTTGTTGTAGCCATTGGTCCAGGAGAACTGATCCTGCAGGCTCCACAGGAAGTAGCCGCCCACGTTGACGCCCACCTCCATGGCCTTGAGCAGCCAACGCAGGTGCTGCTCGATGTAGTCGATGCGCGGCTGGTCGTCCACAAAACCGTCCTTGTAGGGGTCCTTGTAGCCCATGCCGTTCTCGGTGATGAAAATCTGCTTGTAGTTGGGGTAGCGCTGCTTAATGTAGACGAGCAGATCGAACAGGCCCTCGGGATAGATGATCCAGTCCCAGTCGGTGGTGGGGATGCCAGGCTTGTTCACATGCTCGCCAATACCCTTAACGCGCCAGCGGCCAGTGCCCTTCTCGCCCGTACCGTTGTGGTGCAGGTCGTTCTCGCCGTCGTAAGCCTTCAAGAAGCGGCACTGGTAGTTGTTAACGCCCAGGTAGTCGTTGTAGAGCGCGGCCTCGCGCATGATTTCCAGATCCTCGTCTAGGATCTCGATGGTGCCGCCCGAGACGGCAGCCAGGCGGTTGGCGCACTCGAGGGTGTCGGGCGCATAGTCGCCTCGGAAGGTGGCGTCGAGCAAGAACTGGTTTTGCAGCACGTGCTCGTTGTTGGCGGCTTTGATGTCGGCGGGGTCGTTCTCGTTGAGCGGGTACTTAAACTCCAGCGACTGGATGACGCCGATTTTGCCCTTAAAGCCGCCGTTGTGGAAGGCCAGCACGGCCTTGGCGTGGGCGAGCATCATGTTGTGCTCGCACTGGAAGGCCTCGGCCAGATGCGCCTTGACGCCACCGGGGAAGGTGCCCTCGATGTAGGTGTTGGAGGCGTCGGCCCAGATCTCGTTAAAGGTGAACCAGTAGGTCACCTGGTCGGCGTACTCCTTAAAGCAGAAGGTGGCAAAGTCCACAAAGGCGTCGATGGTCTCGCGGTTGAGGAAGTCGCCCTTCTCAAAGAGGGGAAGCGGCGTGTCAAAGTGATGCAGCGTGACGAACGGCTCAACGTGGTGCTTGTGGCACTCGGCGAAGAGATCGTGGTAGAACTGGACGCCCTCGGGGTTGATTTCGCCGGTGCCGTTGGGGAAGATGCGGCTCCAGGCGATGGAGAGGCGAATGCCGTTGATGCCGAACTCCTCGCACAGCTCCAGGTCGACGGGGTACTGGTTGTAGAAGTCCGAAGCGGGATCGGGGGAGAAGCGCCCCTGGGCCTCCAGAAAGTCGTCCCAGGCAACCTTGCCCTTACCGTGAGTGCGGGTCTCGCCCTCTACCTGGTAGGCAGCGGTGGCGCCGCCAAAGACAAAGTCCTCGGGAAACTGCGCGGGCGGGTTGGTGACGCTAGCAGGATTAACGGACATGATGATCCAATCGTCTAAATCGAAGGGCCAGCCGGTCTTGGATGGTCGGCTGGCCCTGGGCGTTACTTACTTCGAAAGTTGCTCACTCACGAAGGCGAGAGACTTGTCGCCGTTCTGGGAGAGCTCGATGTACTGCTTGCCACGGCAGGCGACGCACTTGTTGCCCACGCGCTCACAGTCCTTCTGCAGGTCGGCCAGGTAGCTTGCGGCCTGCGGGGCCAGGACGACCAGGTCAAAGTCGGGGAGCATGTCCACGTGGTTGCCATAGGCCTCGGCAGCGGTCTCAAGGTTGATGCCGCGCTCTTTGGCGGCCTTGGCCAGCGCGTTGGCGAGCAGGCCCGAGGTTCCGCCGCCCTGGCAGAGCACGAGCACGCGCTTGCCGTTGAGGTCGCTGGCGGTCGTTGTCTCGGCAGCGGGTGCTGCGGAAGCGGCGGGGGAGTCGGCCTTCACGGCCTCGGCAGCAGCGCCGGCGGCAACGCTCTTGGCGTCAGCCTTGCCCTGGAAGGCATCGTTGAGCTTGGCGGCTTTCTCGGCGTTCTTGGCGGCGAGCTCCTCCTGGGAGATCTCGGCCTCCTCGGCGCACTTCTGGGCGTCATAGGCACGGAAGAACGGATAGTACAGGGCAAAGTCGACGACCAGGATGATGGCGAGCATCACAAAGGCGAGCGGCTGGAAGCCCAGGCCCATGATGGTGCCGATGGGGCCGGGGACGGTCCAAGGCAGGGTGTACATAAAGCCGTTCATGCCCAAGAAGTCGATAAAGATCTTGAGGATCCAGATGTTGGCGATCGGGGCAAAGACAAACGGGACAAAGAAGACGGGGTTGAGCACGATGGGTGCGGCGAACAGCAGCGGCTCGTTGACGGCAAAGCAGACGGGGACGATGGCGGCCTTACCGACGGCGCGCATCTCCTGAGACTTGGCCAGGAAGCAGAACATAAAGACCAGGACGAGCGTGGCGCCGGTGCCGCCCATGCAGACGACGAAGTACTGGGCACCCTGGGTCAGGACAGCGGAAGCGTGCTGGCCGGCCTGGAACGCAGCCAGGTTGTCGGTCATGTTGGCAACGAGAGCGGCGGCGATGGCGGGCTCGACGATCGAGGGGCCGTGGACGCCCACGAACCAGAAGAGGCTCATGGCGCCGTAGATCACAGCGAGGCCGATGTAGCCATCGGCAGCGGTGAACAGGGGCTGGAACACCTGGATGACACCCTGGGCAAAGCAGAAGCCAAAAGCAGCGCGGAAGACGATGTCAAAAACCCAAAAGACGGTGATGCAGACGGAGAAGGGGATGATGTCCTTAAAGGTCTGCGAGATGTTGGGCGGAACCTGCTCGGGCATCTTGACGGTGATGTTGCGCTTAATGAAGAACTTGTAGATGATGCCGGTCACAAACGCAGCGATGAAAGCGGTCAGCAGGCCCTTGGAACCAAGGTAGGTGGTGTTGAAACCGCTGGCAGCGTCCGTGGCGATGGTGTCGCTCGAAAGGAGCAAGAAGCCGATGATGGCCGCGCACATGCACGAGATGAAGTTGATCTGGTTGTTCTTGGGCAGATCGCGGTTCTGAGCGTCGGCGAAGTGCTTGGCCGTGGTGGCGGCGCAGGCGATGGCCAGGATGCCCATGGAGTAGTTGTAGCACTTCCACAGGGCGTTGTTGATGTCATCGGGCCAGTAGAAACCCCAGATGTTGGGGACCGAGGCTACCAGGCAGAAGATGGACGAGAAGATGATGATGGGGATGACGGAGATAAAGCCGTCGCGGATCGCCTTGAGGTACTTGTTGCGGGCGATCGCGTTGAAAAAGGGCTG
>UQPL01000135.1:0-5449 GCA_900542895.1 uncultured Collinsella sp.
AAAGGGATAGCAAAAAGGCCCCCGCAAAGCGGAGGCCTTAGGCAAGGCTATGTCGAGGTGCAGGATTCGCGCTACTCGCAGAGCGAAAGGGCGGCCTCGTCGGCAACGACAACGCAGTTGGTGTGCAGCTGCAGGATCGAAGCCGGGCACTTGGGCGTAACCGGACCATAGCACATATCGTGCACGGCCTGAGCCTTGGCCTCGCCGTTGGCGACGACCAGGATCATGCGGGCATACATGATGGTCTGAGTGCCCATGGTGTAGGCCTGACGGGGAACATCGTCGATGCTGTCGAACAGGCGGCTGTTGGCCTGAATGGTGCTCTCGGTGAGGTCGACGCAGTGCGTACCCTTGGAGAAGTGGTCATCGGGCTCGTTGAAGCCGATGTGGCCGTTGTTGCCAATGCCGAGCAGCTGCAGATCCGGGTAACCGGCGGCCGCGACGATCTTGTCGTACTCAGAGCAGGCAGTGGCGGCGTCGGGGTTGGAACCATCGGGCACATGCGTGTTGTTCAGGTCGATGTTGATGTGATCGAAGAAGTTCTCACGCATGAAGTAGTGATAGCTCTGGGGATCGTCGTGCGAAAGGCCGCGATACTCGTCCAGGTTGTAGGTGCTGACCTCGGCAAAGTCGACGTCGCCCTTCTTGTACCAAGCAGCGAGCTGCTTGTAGGCACCGATCGGGGTGGAGCCGGTGGCAAGGCCCAGTACACAGTCGGGCTTGAGGATAACCTGCGCCGAGATAATATTGGCGGCCTTGCGGCTCATATCCTCGTAGTCCTTAGCTTTAATGATCTTCATTACGCGTCCTTTCTCGTACAAGAGAGGCAAGGCTCCCTTACAAGCACTTGCCCGCGGCCCGCGTCGGCCGCAACCAACGTGTGCGGCCACCAGGGCGAGGTCGCGTAATGTATGTGTCTCGTGTCTAGCCGCGTCGAGGCCCCTGCCCGTCCACGGTGACCCAAAGCTGTTTAGCCTCGGACAAATCCCATCTTGCCACGGAGGGCGTCCTCTTTCAAGGGCGCCCTCCGTAAACGTGTTTGAATTGTAGGCTAATGGCCACGTGCACTTGTTAGCGCTCGCGAGCAACGATGAGCTGGTCCATCTCTTCGACATGCACACCAACGGAGCCCTTGATGCTCGAGAACTCAACGGAGTTGCACACCAAGATGGGAACCGTCACATCGTAGCCCTCGGCAGCAATTGCCTCGCGATCGAACTCAATGAGTACATCGCCCTTATGGACGATGTCACCCACTTGCGCATGCACGGTAAAGTGCTTGCCCTCGAGCTGAACAGTGTCCAAACCAACGTGGATGAGCACGTCCAGACCATCGACCGTGTTAAGCGCAACAGCGTGTCCCGTGGGAAAAATGGCCTCGACCTTGGCGTCAGCCGGTGCAATCACGCGCGTTCCGGTGGGCCGGATCGCCACGCCCTGGCCCAAAAGGCCGGTGGCAAACGTCTGGTCGTTTACCTCGGAAAGCGGAATGACGTCGCCCGAGATGGGAGCATCCAGCGTAAGGACTCGACCACGCATACCAAAAGACCTTAGGACTTTAGTGAACATGCTCCCCCTCGGACATACCAATCAATCAAAATAACCTTAACAGTTTACCACTTGGCACCGGTTTTTGACCATTAGGGAAGTTCGCGCTTGACAACCTCGACGATGTCGTCGACAACGCGCTGGGTCAGCTCGTGCGTCTCGGCCTCGGCCATCACGCGGACCAGCGGCTCGGTACCGCTCGGGCGCACCAGAATGCGGCCGCGACCGTCAAGCTCCTTCTCGGCAGCAGCGACGGCATCCCAGATAGGCTGGCAATCGTCCAGACCGGCCTTGTTGTCGGAATGCACGTTGACGAGTACCTGCGGGTACTTCTTCATGATGCCGGCAAGGTCGGTGAGGGTACGACCGGTGCGCTTGAGCACGGCCAGCAGCTGCAGAGCCGTCACCAGGCCGTCACCGGTGGTGTTGTGCTCCAGGAAGATGATGTGGCCGGACTGTTCGCCGCCGATGACGGCGCCGTCCGCGAGCATGCGCTCCAAAACGTAGCGGTCGCCCACGGCGGTCTGGACCATCTCGAAGCCCTGCTCCTTCATAGCGATGGAGAAGCCCAGGTTGCACATGACGGTCGAAACGATCTCGGAGTTGGCAAGCTTGCCGCGAGCGGCGAGGTCAGAACCGCAGATAGCCAGGATGTAGTCACCATCGATCTCATTGCCCTCGCTGTCCACGAACAGCACGCGATCGGCGTCGCCGTCGTGGGCCAGGCCGATATCGGCGTGGGTGCGCAGCACGAGCTCGCGCAGGGGCTCGAGGTGAGTGGAGCCGCACTCGACATTGATGTCCGTGCCGCAGTAATCGGTGTTGATAGCGTGCACCGTGGCGCCTAGGCGCTGCAGCGCGGCGGGCGTGGTCTGGCAGGAAGCGCCATGGCCGCAGTCGACGGCAACGACCAGGCCATCGAGCCTCAGGCCATCAAGCGTATCGATGGCATGATCGACATATGCCTTGCGAGCGTCCTTCATCTTGATGATGTGGCCCACGCCGGCACCGGTCGGCAGCGTATCGGCAGCCATGGCTTCCTCGGACATGACCCAGGCGCTGATCTCCTCCTCGACCGCGTCGGGAAGCTTCATGCCCTTGCGGCTAAAGAACTTGATACCGTTGAACTCCGGCGGATTGTGCGAAGCGGAGATGACGATGCCGCCATCGAGCTCGTTCTGAACGGTGAGCAGCGCCACGGCGGGCGTGGGGATAACGCCGCAGCAATGCGGGCGGCCGCCCTCGGCCATAATGCCGGCGGTCAGAGCACTCTCGAGCATGGTGCCCGAAAGGCGCGTGTCACGGCCGATGCAGATGTCCGGACCAAGAAACTTGGTCGCCGCGCGGCCCAGGCGAAACGCGAGGTCGCACGAAAGATCGGCGTTGGCGACGCCACGGACGCCGTCGGTACCGAAGATGTTCTGGGGCATAGGATCGCTCCTTCCCTAGCAGGCGATATGCAACCGCCCACCCTAGCCGAAAAAGAAAAGCGGGACCCGCCGAGGAATCGGCAGGCCCCGCTTGTACATTGTATCTCGAAAGGAGATAAAACCTTAGCGCTTGGAGAACTGGGGAGCGCGGCGGGCCTTCTTGAGGCCGTACTTCTTGCGCTCGACCACGCGAGCATCGCGCGTAAGGAAACCGGCCTTCTTGAGGTCAGCACGGTAGTCGCCAGCGTTCAGAAGAGCGCGAGCGATGCCCAGGCGCAGAGCGCCGGACTGACCGGAGATGCCGCCGCCATCGCACAGAGCGATAACGTCGAACTGACCGGCGGTGTCGGTCACCTTGAAGGGAGCAAGGGCGTTCTCAACGAGCTGATGACGGCCGAAATACTGCTCGGCGTCACGCTTGTTGATGGTCACCTTGCCGGTGCCGGGGACGAGACGGACGCGGGCGACGGCGTTCTTACGACGGCCGGTACCCTGGTAGACAACGGTGTTCTCAGCCATCTTTAAGCCTCCAGCTCAATCTTCGTGGGGTTCTGGGCAGCATGCGGATGCTCGGCACCAGCGTAGACCTTAAGCTTGGTCATCTGGGCACGGCCGAGGGTGGTCTTGGGCAGCATGCCGCGAACGGCGCGCTCGATGACCTTCTCCGGGTGCTTCTCCATAGCCTGGCGGAAGCTCTCAGCCTTGAGGCCGCCGTTGTAGCCGCTGTGGCGATAATAGGTCTTCGTGTCGGCCTTGTTACCGGTAAGCTGGACCTTATCGGCGTTGATGACGACAACGAAGTCGCCGCAGTCGCTGTTGGGCGTGAACTGGGGCTTGTTCTTACCGCGCAGGATCATTGCGATCTGGGTGGCAAGACGGCCCAGGACAGCACCATCGGCGTCGACGAGAACCCAGTTGCGCTGGACCTCGCCCTGCTTGGCGTAGTGAGTCGATTTCGAAATCACTTAGACTCCTCCATGTACAGTACGTGTTGTTACAGAGATTCACGGGGCTCTGCAAGTAACCCGTCCATATTACCCCGCTCGCCGTACGAGTCAACAGGTATTTTGGCTCCGACCAGAGTTTCTGCACATGTCATCCATGAGCCGTGATTTTCCAGCTCTTTAGCTGTTGTCATTTTTTGAGGGTTCGCCGTCGCTAGCGCTCAACGAACTCTTGGATTTCCGCGAGCAGGCGCTTTGCCTCCTGACGTCCCTGGATATACAGGTCCAAAAGCTTTGCCGGATCGTGCTCGACATGGCCGACCTCGACCGGCTTTTGCGGAGCGACGACCAACGCACGGCCCTCGCGCTCATACTTCCACAGGTGCATGCGCTGGATGTTGTAACGGTCGTGGCGCGTCTCGATAGCCTCGAGCAGATAGGGGTAGTCGGCATAGCGGGCGCGTGCGGCGGGCATAAACTCGTAGGGCTTTTTCTCGTACGAGCGGTCCTGCGTGACAATGACGACCGCGCGATCGAAGCCCGCCTCCTCGAGCACGTGCTCGATAGGAACCGAATCGGCCACGCCGCCATCGACGTATTTGTGCCCGTCAATCTCGACCGGCGGTGTCACCAGCGGCAGCGACGTCGAGGCGCGCACAGCGTCGAGGTCAAGTACGGCGCTTTTGACCGGCAGGTACGTGGCGGTTCCAAACAGCATGTCCGTTGCAACGGCGTACATCTCGATGGGGCTCGCGTCGAACGTCTCGTTGTCAAAGGGATCCAGGCGGTCCTGGACATCGTTGAAGATAAAGTCGTAACCCACAATGGAGCCCGTGGACGCAAACGATGCGGCGCCCATGAAACGGCTGTCGTTGCAGAAAGCCAGGTTGATGCGGTTGGCACGGCCGATCTGGTGCGACTTGTAGTTGACGCCGTTGAGCGCGCCGGCCGATACACCGTAGACAGCCGGAATCTCGACGCCAGCCTCCATGAGAACGTCGAGCACGCCCGCGGTAAACTGCCCTCGAAAACTACCGCCCTCCAGGACGAGCGCGACCTTGCCGGCGTTCTTTGCCTTATCTTCTGCAGTCATATTGACCTCCTGCGATTGCGTTTTGGCTTTCTTCTACCCAGTTTTGAGATGGCGAGCGCATGGGTTTTGGAGCAGAGTTCGATTCTCCGCGGTGCGGGGAATCCTTTGATGCGGGGCTTGGCCAGCTTAAATTCGATAAACATCGCATCCGTTTTGAGTCGAAGGTTTGCGCGGAGAATCCGCGTATTTGCTTCGCAAATCCGCGCCGGCTTCGGCCGCCTGTTGGCGTCCTCGCCCGCTCGCTACAAACGCTTCGCGTTTGCTTAACGCCCGCGCCCTGCATAGAGTTCGATTCTCCGCGGTACGGACAAGAAATAAAAAGGCAGGTAGATATGAGTATCTACCTGCCTGTTACTTATGGTGGAGGCGCGGAGAATCGAACTCCGGTCCACGAAAGCCCCCTGATTGGCATCTCCAAGCTCAGTCGCTGGTTT
>UQPL01000136.1:0-5290 GCA_900542895.1 uncultured Collinsella sp.
TATCGTTGGGGCCAGGCCCGATTTTGCCTCTTGACAATGTCCTGCTCATATTAAAAGGAACGTCCCTAACTGCCGGGTTTAGGCTGTTAGATCGAGTTCGTAGAGGAAGCTTTCGCGCGGCATGTCGTGACGGCGCTCTTCGCGGTTGGCGCGGTGCGTGGCCGTGCGCTTAAAGCCGTGCAGCTCGTAGAACTTCCACGAGCAGTTGGAGTCGGTGTACAGGTGCGCCCTCGTCGCTCCAAGCGAGGACAGGTGCGAGACCGCGGCATCGAGCAGAACCGTGCCAACGCCCAGGCCATGGACATCGCGATCCACGGCAAGCAGCGTGACCTCGTTGTCGTGCGGCAACGGGCTGCTCTCGAGCAGGCGGTTGTTGGTTCGGATGGTTGCGCGCACAAACGAGAGATACTCGGCGCAGGCATCGGGCTCCAGCTCACGCATCTGCGATAGCAGCGCGCGTTCGGTATCCATCCAATGCTCGTTGATGGTGACGCCGGGGTTCTGTCCTGCGCGTGCAAGTGCAATGCCGCGCGCCTCGCCGTCAATCACCGCAACCTGCGAAAACGTCGATGACGAAAGGCAATAGGCGAGGTCGCACGCGGCCTCAAGGCGGTTGTACTCATCGTTATCCGAATTGTTATGCCAAAGCTGCTGCAGAATCAGCGCGATGGCGTCGAAGTCTTCGGTATCAAACGGTCGGTAGAGAACCCGCGAGACCATGGTGCCTCTTTCTTTCGCGGATGCATATCGAGCACAGTTCTACCACGCTATTGACATCGAATTATGGTGCCCCTGTGTTCCATGAACTCACCGTGCCCGGTGTCGTGCCCATCCCCTCCGCGTGCAAACTTTTTCTGCACATGCGCCCGTTGCGGGGTGCATCGATGCGCTCGATGCGCTACATTGAATCAGTATTTTCAATGCCGCTGCGCGAGCGCTGCAGATCGACGTATCACCGACTCACAGAGCACGGCGGCGTACCAGACAGGAGGACTGCATGGGATCTGATGTGAAGATCGCACGCGCGTTGATCTCGGTTACCGATAAGACGGGCGTCGTCGATTTCGCACGGACGCTGGTCGATGACTTTGGCGTCGAGATCATCTCTACGGGCGGCACGGCTCGTGCCATCGAGGACGCGGGCGTTCCCGTAACCCCCATCGAGGAGTTCACGGGCTATCCCGAGATGATGGACGGCCGCGTTAAGACCCTGCACCCCAAGGTTCATGGCGCGCTGCTGGCCCGCCGCGATTCCGAGCAGCACATGCAGGAGGCCGCTCAGCACGGCATTAAGCTGATCGACCTGGTCGTCGTCAACCTGTACGAGTTCGAGAAGACCGTTGCCAACCCCGAGGTCACCTTCGCGGATGCCATCGAGCACATCGACATCGGTGGCCCCTCCATGCTGCGCTCTGCCGCCAAGAACGCCACGAGCGTTACCGTCATCTCCGACCCGGCCGACTATGATGCCGTCCTGGCCGAGATGCACGAGACCGGTGGCTGCACCACGCTTTCTACCCGTCGTCGCCTGCAGGTGAAGGTCTACCAGACCACCGCCGCCTACGACACGGCTATCTCCCGTTGGCTTGCCGCCCAGGCAAGCGACGTGGCGGACACTTCTGCCAAGCTCGAGATCTCGCTGGAGAAGGTCGACGACCTGCGCTATGGCGAGAATCCTCAGCAGAAGGCTACGGTCTATCGTTTTGCCGAGGGTTGCGAGAACACCGCGAGCTCGCAGTTCCCGCTCGTTGGCTCCGAGCAGATCCAGGGCAAGCCGCTCAGCTACAACAACTATCTGGATGCCGATGCCGCTTGGAACCTGGTCCGCGAATTCGACGAGCCGGCCTGTGTGGTCCTCAAGCATCAGAACCCCTGCGGCTCCGCCGTGGCCGAGGACATCACGGCCGCCTACGACCGCGCCTTCGCCTGCGATCCCAAGAGCGCCTTTGGTGGCATCATCGCCTGCAACCGCGAGGTTCCCTATGAGCTGGTTGAGCACTTTGCCGATCAGAACAAGCAGTTCGTCGAGGTTATCATCGCCCCGACCTACACCGACGAGGCGCTCGAGCGCATGGCCAAGCGCCCCAACCTGCGCGTGCTGGCCACCGGCGGCGTGGACCACGGCGCCCAGGTGGAGCTGCGCTCCATCGACGGCGGCATGCTGGTGCAGGAAGTCGACCACGTGACCGAGGATCCCGCGACCTTTACGTTCCCCACCGACCGCAAGCCCACCGACGCCGAGATGGCCGAGCTCGAGTTTGCCTGGAAGGTCTGCAAGGGCGTTAAGTCCAACGCTATC
Organism: uncultured Collinsella sp.; assembly: GCA_900542895.1. Lineage (GTDB taxonomy): Bacteria > Actinomycetota > Coriobacteriia > Coriobacteriales > Coriobacteriaceae > Collinsella. Next base: position 2,300 of record UQPL01000136.1, read on the forward strand.
TTGGTTTCCAAGGGCAAGGCCGGCATTGGCATGGGCCCGGGTCAGCCTAACCGCGTCGACTCTGCGCTGCTTGCCTGCGAGCGCGCCGAGGACTTCTGCGAGCGCGAGGGCGTGGAGAAGGGCGGCTTTGCCTGTGCAAGCGACGCGTTCTTCCCGTTCCGCGACAACGTCGACGTTCTTGCTGCACACGGCGTGACCTGCATCATCCAGCCCGGCGGCTCCAAGCGCGACGACGAGAGCATCCAGGCCTGCAACGAGCACGGCATTGCGATGGTCTTCACGGGGGCCAGGCATTTTAGGCACTAGAGGCTTTCCCAAGCACCCGACCTTGCCCCTCAAACCGTCGCTTGCGTACATTTAGTACGCGGCGCTCCTCTTTCGGGGCAATCTCGGGCACTTGGAAAACCCTTAATGGGATGTTGTTCTATCCCATTAAACTGATCGGTCGCCTGACCGTATCGTCAAAATAATCTCTGCAAAAGACGGTCGCTCCGTTTGGAGGGCCGTCTTTTTGGTATAAGAGGACGGAATGACTAACACGAAAGGTATGACCATGCCCCAGATTGATGATGCCGAGCTGTTTGGCAATGCCGAGGATCAGCGTGCGTACGAGGACTTTTGCGCCAATCAGGAGGCGGTCGAGAAGTTTACGCTCGACAAGCCCGCGCTTGTCTGCCGTTGGCGCATGTCCAATAAAAAGGTGCCCATGCTCAACCGCCACATTCGCGCACTGTCCGAGCGCTTGGTGCAGGGCGAGCCGCTTACCCATAACATGCTCAGCTGGGCCAAACAGCACGTTGAGTGGTCGCTTGCCGAGGGCGATTACACCGCACGCGACGGCGTGCTCATGCTGGTGATCGACGTCAACGGCAACGCCGCCATGACGGTGGGGGAGTACGAGCCGCTGGCCGATACGTCGGCCAAGGCGCTGCGTGCCCGCTCCGCCGAGGCCCGCTCCGAGGCCGACGAAACCGGCGTGGCGCCCGAGCTGCTCGCCGCCGTCAGCAACGGCGAGCTGGCCTTTGTGGCGCCGGCGGACGAGTGCCTGTGCGGCACGGCGACGCTCATCGAGCAGCTGGCCCAGACCAAGGGCATCCCGGTCATGCGCGTGGACATTCCCGCACAGCTCAAGGGCGCCTTGTTCCTGGTGAGCGACGAGCACGGTGTGGTTGCCGCCGCCGACTCCGACGCCGCCGACTCCGACGCCGCGACGGTCGCCTTCTTCGCCGAAGGCTACGAAAAGCTCCGTGCCCGCCGCTAAATGATTTTTCTGGGACGGGGATTAAAGAATCATTTTGGTTCCCGCCACCGCTGCGAGTGCGAGGCGGACAAAACGCTCCCGCTCGCGAACAGTTCTGTCACCTTGGTGCCGCGCGCGGTGCGTACCTGCGGCTTCGCGGTCATAATGGGACAAGACAACCAAGAGGGGAGCGGAATCCATGGCGCTGATCTATATCGTTGAGGACGACGAGCCCATTCGTCGCGAGCTTGCCGACATCCTTGCCCGTGCTGGTTTTGAGGTCGAGGCCTGCGAATCGTTCGAGCATGTTTCGCGCGATATTCTCGCCGCCGCGCCCGACCTGGTGCTGCTCGACTTGACGCTTCCCGTCAAGGACGGCCAGCATATCTGCCATGAGGTTCGCCGCGAATCTGAGGTTCCCATCATCGTCCTCACGTCGCGCGCGACCGAGATCGACGAGGTCATGGCCATGACGCTCGGCGCGGACGACTTTGTTCCCAAGCCCTATAGCGCGCGCGTGCTCGTGGCGCGCATCAACGCACTGCTGCGTCGCACCGCGGCGGCAGGCGAGCGCAGCACACTTGTCCACAAGGGGCTGGAGCTCGATCTCGCTCGCTCCATGGTCACCAACATGCAAACCGGCATCAGTACCGAGCTCACCAAAAACGAGCTGCGTATCCTCTCGCTGCTTCTGAGCCGTGCGGGCAAGATCGTCTCGCGCTCGGCCATCATGCAGGACCTGTGGGACTCCGACGCCTTCGTGGACGACAATACGCTCACCGTCAACATCAACCGCCTGCGCACCACGCTCGAAAAAATCGGCATCAAGGGGTATTTGACCACGCATCGCGGCCAGGGCTATTCGGTCTAGGGGCCGGCTATGTCGTTTGCCAAATTCTTCAAAGATGCGCTGCTTCCCGTCGCCGTGTGGACGTGCGGCGTGCTGCTGAGCTGCTTTGTGCTGACGGTCGCCGGCGCACCCGTTTCTATCGTGGCCGTGGCGGTCGGCGTGTCCTATATCTTCGGTATGCTCGGCATCGTGATCGAGTACGCGCGCCGTCGTCGTTTTCTGCGCCAGCTGGAGCGTGCGGCAGAGGAGCTCGAGAGTCCCGCATGGGTGCAGGAGATGGTGCAGTGCCCGACCTATGCCGAGGGCGAGCTCGAATACGAGGTCTTGCGCCGGGTGGGCAAAGCCGCTTGTGACGAGGTTGCCGAAGGCAGGCGCCAGACCGATGACTATCGCGACTATATCGAGAGCTGGGTCCATGAGGCCAAGCTGCCTCTGGCGGCAGCCCATCTGATTTTGGAAAACCTGGACGGCAGCGAAGATGATCTGTCGCGCGTAGATGACCTCGGTCGCGAGCTTGCCCGCGTGGAGCGCTATATCGACCAGGCGCTCTACTATGCGCGCTCGGAGGTTGTGGAGCGCGATTACCTGATTCGTCGCTGGGACCTTAAGACCTTGGTGACGGGTGCGATTAAAGCCAACGCCCGCGAGCTCATCGCGGCGCACGTGGCTCCGGTGTGCGAGAACCTCGACTTTGAGGTCTTTACCGATGAGAAGTGGCTCGAGTTTATTTTGGGCCAACTCATTCAGAACAGCATTAAATATGCGCGCGAGGACGGCGCAAAGATCGTGTTTTCGGGCGCGCTGTTGGACGAAGGCCTGGCAAGCGAGCGCATCGAGCTCACCGTCGCGGACAACGGCTGCGGCGTGAGCGCGGCCGACCTGCCGCGCGTGTTCGAGAAGG